>JAFECV010000100.1 GCA_018241985.1 Pseudomonadota bacterium
AGGCTCGCTGTTGCTGAACGTGCGGCACCGCGTGATAAAGGCGGGCGGCACCATCGGCAAGATCTACGGGCAGGAATACAACGTCACCACCTACAACCTGGCGCGCATGAACATGCTGCTGCACGGCGTGAAGGACACCGAGTTCGAGATTTACCACGGCGACACGCTCACCAACGCCTGGGACTTTTTGCGCGAGACCAACCCCGCGAAGAAGCCGCAGTTCGACGCGGTGGTGGCCAATCCGCCGTTCAGCTACCGCTGGGAGCCGACGGACGCCGTCAGCGAGGACATGCGCTTCAAGAATCACGGCGTGGCGCCCAAGAGTGCGGCGGACTTCGCCTTTCTGCTGCACGGGCTGCACTACCTGAAGGACGATGGCGTGATGGCCATCATCCTGCCGCACGGCGTGCTATTCCGCGGTGGTGCGGAAGAGCGCATTCGCCGCAAGCTGCTGGACGACGGTCACATCGACACCGTGATCGGGCTACCAGCCAACCTTTTCTATTCGACGGGCATTCCGGTCTGCATCCTCGTCCTGAAGAAGTGCAAGAAGCCGGATGATGTGCTGTTCATCAATGCCGCCGAACACTTTGTGAAGGGCAAGCGGCAGAACCAGCTGACCGAAGAACACATCGCGCGCATCGTCGATACGTACCAATATCGCAAAGAGCAGGACCGTTATGCCCGACGCGTGTCGATGAAAGAGATCAGGGACAACGACTGCAACCTGAACATTTCGCGATACGTCAGCACGGCTCAGGAGGAAGTGGAAGTTAACCTTGCGGCTGTGCACACCGAGTTGGTAATGCTTGAGGGCGAAATCAGGAACGTGACGGCAAAGCACAACGAGTTTCTGAAGGAGCTTGGGCTGCCCCTTTTGCCATCGGCGGATCTTCAGGCGAAGCAGTAAGCATTGGCTCGGTTCGCCATCGTCCACACCAAGTTCCGATGCCCACGGCGCGGGGCAAGCGTCACCAAATCATCGGACCCGAACGGCGTTCCCTACTTCTGCCGCCCACCCCTCGCGCCCGCCGCAGCGTGACGGCGCATGAATGCCTTCATGCGCGGGGCGATCTCGGACTTGTAGATCGAGCCGTTGAAGACGCCGTAGTGCCCGACGCCTTCCTGCACATGGTGCTCGCGCAGGCCCGCCGGCAGCTTGCTGCACAGGCCTTGTGCCGCCTCGGTGACGCCGATGGCCACCATGTCGTCCTGGGCGCCTTCGAGCGTGAGCAGCGCGACGTCTTTCAGCGCGGCGCAATCGACGCGCCGCCCGTCCACCTGCAGCGTGCCCTTGGCGAGTTGCTGGTCCAGGAACACGCGCTGCAGCGTCTCGAGATAGAACTCGGCCGTGGCGTCCATCATGGCGTTGTACTCGTCGTAGAAGGTCCGGTGCTTCTGCGCGGCGGCCTCCCTGCCCTGCGCCACGTCCTTGAAGAACTGCACATGCTTGGCGATATGCGTGCGCAGGTTCAGCGACACGAACGCCCCGAGCTGCAGGTAACCGGGGTAGACGAGGCGCCCGGCGCCCGGATAGCCGCGTGGGACCTTGTGCACGTTGAGGCGCATCACGCGCAGCGGAACGCGGTCCGCATATTTGGTGACGGCGTTCCGATTGACGCGGATGTCGATCGGGCCGGCGAGCAGCGACAGCGTGCGCGGGCGGTTCGGGTTCTTGTCTTCGGCCATCAAGGCCGCGGCGCACAGCGCAGGCACGGCGGCCTGGCACAGACCGACGAGGTGCACGTTCGGCCCCAGCGCATCGAGAAACTCGACCAGGTACTGCACGTACTCGTCGAAGCCGAAACGCCCTTGCGCCAGGGGCACCAGCCGGGCATCGACCCAGTCCGTGATGTAGACGTCGAAATCCGGCAGGAATTCGCGCAGCGTGTCCTTCGAGAGGGTCGCATGGTGACCGGACATCGCCGCAACGAAAAGAACCTTCGGCGCGTTGGCGGTGCCCGCATGATGAAAGCGGCGCAGCTGGCAGAACGGCTTCTCGACCGCGACCTCCTCGACGATCGGCGTTTGTTCACCATCGATGGTGAGCGGCTCGAAGTCGAAGCCCTGCTTCGGGTACTTGCGGATCAGGCGCATGACCGACTCGACGCCCGCGGCCTGGAAGCGATTCAGGCGACTGCCCTGCAGCGGATGGCGAGGGTGCGTGAGGAACCGATGCTGCCAGCCCAGTGTCGTGTGCACGGGATGCAGCAGTTGTTCGGCGACAGTGCGAAGCTGGTAACGCATCAGGATTCTCTCCGGGTGGTCGCTGGGGTCCAGCACATGGGCCGAGCCGGCATCGCTGGGGCCTGCACGACGCTGGTTCGACGCCGGCGCCATGTCGATGATGTTGCAGTTGCCGCAGCGGCTCGAATTTTGCCAGACGGCCCTAGAGAGGCGTACCTACGCCCGTAGAGAGGTGCGCCTACATCTGCGACGGGGTTCACCAGCATCGGTGGCAGGCCACATACACTGCCGTCGTGCCCAAGGGAATGACCTCGAATCCGGAGCCCCTTCGCTTTGCGACGCAGCGCGCCTTCGAGGCCTGGCTGCGAAAGAACCACGCCGGCTCAGACGGCGTGTGGCTGCTGATCGCCAAGGCTGGTGCCGAGGAATTGACCCTCACGTACCCACAGGCCGTGGAAGCTGCGCTTTGTCACGGTTGGATCGACGCGCAGAAGAAGGCACTCGACGCTTCGCACTGGCTGCAACGCTTCACGCCCCGACGCGCACGCAGCTTATGGTCGAAGACCAATCGCGCGAAGGCGGAGGCGTTGATCCAGTCGGGTCGAATGCAGCCAAGCGGCATGGCGGAGATCGACCGGGCAAAGGAGGACGGTCGATGGGGCGCCGCCTACGACGGCGCTCGCACCGCCGTCGTGCCGCACGACCTGCAGGCGGCACTTGACGCCCGGCCCGAAGCGCAGGGTTTTTTCGCGCGACTCGATGGCGCGAACCGCTACGCCGTCCTCTGGCGGGTTCAGACGGCGAGAAGGCCGGAGACGCGTGCCCGCCGGATCGAAACGCTGGTGGAAATGCTGGCGCGAGGGGGAAAGATCCACGCCTGAAGGGTGCCGGGCGTGCGTACGCGGGCACGCATGCCTCCTGCTCATCATGTCCGCTTTGGGTCCCCGAAAGCTGTCATTCGCTGCCGAGCGCATTCGTCACCTCGAAGGTCGCCCACGCCTCCAACCCTTCACTTCACCGAACAGATCAAATAGCTGCTGCGCTGCGGGCGACAACGAGCGCCCTCGGCGTCTAATCAAACCGACTTTGCGGGTGACCACCGGATCCACCAGCGGCACGCTCACTAGCAGGGGGTGATCGGGGCCCGGCATTGCCATCGACGGCACCGCCGCCACCCCCAGACCGGCTTCGACAAGGCCGAGTGTGGTGGTCACGTGCTGTGCTTCGTAAATGGCTTGCGGCCGCCCTGTTACGCCGGCCAGGGCTTGGTCAAGCAGCACCCGATTGCCAGACGTGCGACCTACGGAGATGTAGTCATGATCAGCCAGTTGGGCCCAGCTCACCCGGCGCAACTTGGCTAAAGGATGGTCTCGCCGGCATGCGGCAACAAAGCGCTCCTCGACGAGGGCCTTGAATTCGAGTTCGCCTTCCTGCGCTCCGATGAAGTTGAGTCCGAAGTCAGCCTCTCCGCGTGCGACCGCTGCAAGCACCTCGTTGGCGCCAGCATCCAGCACCTTGACCCGTACCTTCGGGCTGCGCTGGTGATATCGGCGGATCACCTCCGACAGGTAGTAGTACACCGTCGACGGCACGCAGGCCACGGCGACCTCACCCATGCGGGTTGCCGCGACGCCGCGAATGCCAAGCAGCGTTGCGTCCAGTTCGTCGAGCAGCTCGCGCACTTTGCGCTCGAAGTCCCGACCGACCGCAGTGAGTGTCACGCGCCGCGTGGTGCGCTCCAGCAACCGCACACCGAGCGCCTGCTCGAGCTTGTCGACTCGCCGGCTGAACGCTGGCTGAGAGAGATGCACCGACTCCGCGGCCTTGCGGAAGCTGCTCAGTTCGGCCACCGCGCGGAAGGCGAGCAAGTCATTGAGGTCGAAGTTGATTGCCATGACGTCACCGATTGATGCACAAAATGGATCATTTGATCTTAAAGATGCAATTCACTTTTGCAATAGCAACGCCGATCATTCGGCCATGCAACGAGTCATCCCCTGCGTCCTGATGCGTGCTGGCACGTCGCGTGGCCCGTTTTTCCTCCGTGAATGGCTGCCGGCCGACGACACCGCGCGCGATGAGGCGCTGATCGGCGCCATCGGCGCGTCGGACCTGCTGCAGGTTGACGGCGTGGGCGGCGGTAGCACGCTCACCAGCAAGGCCGCGATCGTCTCGAAGTCGGCACAGCCGGGATGCGACGTCGACTACCTGTTCGCCCAGGTAGGCGTCGGACAAAAGTCCGTCGACACGCGGCCCAACTGCGGAAACATGCTGTCTGGGGTTGCCCCATTCGCAATCGAGCAGGGGCTCGTTCGAGCCCGGGATGGCGAGACGACGGTGCGCGTCTACAACGTGAACACCCGATCGCGCATCGACGTGACGGTGCTGACGCCAGGTGGGCGCGTCTGCTATGACGGCGAGACCGGAATCGACGGGGTGGCCGGAACGGCAGCCCCGATTCGGATGAACTTCCTCGACGCGTGGGGGTCGGTCACCGGCTCACTGTTCCCCACGGGCCACCGCGTCGACGTCATCGGCGGAATCGAGGTGACCTGTATCGATGCAGCGATGCCGCTCGTGATCATGCGTGCCCACGATCTGGGTTTGACTGGTCGAGAAGCCCCTCCCGAGCTCGATGCCGATCCGGCGCTCCTAGCGCGCGTCGAAGCGCTTCGCTGCGCAGCCGGTGAAGCGATGGGCTTGGGGAATGTGTCGCACAGCGTTGTGCCAAAGCCGGTGATTGCCAGCGATGGCGACGACGCCAAGAGCATTACTTCTCGCTACTTCACGCCCCGTCGGTGCCACGCTTCGCACGCGGTCACCGGCGCCATAGGCGTCGCGACGGCATACGCGCTTCCAGGAACGGTTGTCAGCGGCGATGGCAGCCCAGCGGGTGTGCGTGTGATCTCGGTGCTGCATCCACAAGGGCGGATTGATGTCGAGGTGGCCGTCGAGGGCGCCGGCACAGATGCCCGGATCCAGCGCGCCGCACTTATGCGCACGGCCCGAAAGATTCTGGAAGGCGAACTCCACCTTCCACCCCATGTGTTTTCAATGCCAACCGAAGGAGACAAGCCCATGAAACGCTTGAATGCACCTGCAGTTGCCGCTGTGATTTGACGGCCGATCGACTACAGAAGGAGCCACGAACATGGACACGTCCCTCGACAACCTGCAGGCTTGGATCGGCCGGAGCGAGACCGTTCGCGACGACATCGGCGCGACTCCCGTGAAGGCGCTCAATGCCACTCTCGACCATCCCGCGTTGCCCGTGGGAAGGGGAACACCGCTGCCGCCGCTGTGGCATTGGCTGTACTTCCTGCCGCTGCACCGCCAGAGTGAGATCGGCCCCGACGGCCACGCCAAGCGCGGCGGTTTCCTCCCGCCGGTGCCGCTACCGCGCCGCATGTGGGCTGGAAGCCAGTTCGAATTCCGGTCGCCGGTTCGAGTGGGCGACGCGGTGGAGAGGATGTCGACCATCGCCGACGTCACGCGCAAAGACGGCCGCACCGGCCCGTTGGTGTTCGTCAAGGTGCGGCATGAGGTGCGCTGCAACGGTGCGACCGAGCCGGCCATTGTCGAGTTCCACGACATCGTCTACCGCGAGGCGAAGAAGCCCGGCGACCCCGAGCCGACGCCGCAGGCGGCCGAGACAGGCGCGTCCTGGCAGCGCGGGATCGTGCCCGACGACGTGCTGCTGTTTCGTTACAGCGCGCTCACCTTCAACGGCCACCGCATCCACTACGACCGCAAGTACGTGACCGAGGTCGAGGGCTACCCGGGCCTGATCGTGCACGGCCCGCTGATCGCGACGCTGCTGATGGACCTGCTGCGCCGCGAACGGCCCGACGCCGACGTCGCCACGTTCCGCTTCAAGGCCGTGCGTCCGACCTTCGACCTGCATCCATTCTGCGTCAACGGCGCGCAGCAGGCCGACGGCCGCACGGTGCGCCTGTGGGCGCAAGACCACGAAGGCTGGCTGACGATGGACGCCGTCGCCACGCTGCGCTGAGGAGCCGAGATGCAACCGCTCAAGGGACTCACCGTCGTCACCCTCGAACACGCGATTGCGGCGCCGTTCGCGACCCGCCAGCTCGCCGACCTGGGGGCGCGCGTGATCAAGATCGAACGTCCCGGCGTCGGCGACTTCGCGCGCGGCTACGACCAGCGCGTCCGCGGCATGGCCTCGCATTTCGTCTGGACGAACCGCAGCAAGGAAAGCCTCACGCTGGACGTCAAGCACCCGGAAGCGGCGAAGGTGCTGCAGCGCCTGGTGCTGGAGCAGGCCGATGTGCTGGTGCAGAACCTCGCGCCCGGTGCCGCCGCGCGCCTGGGGCTGGGCTACGAGGCGCTGTCGGGGAAGAAGCCGTCCATCATCGTCTGCGACATCTCCGGCTACGGCGCCGACGGCCCGTACCGCGACAAGAAGGCCTACGACCTGCTGATCCAGAGCGAGGCCGGCTTCGTCTCGGTCACCGGCACGGCCGACGAACCCTGCAAGGCCGGGCCGTCGATCGCCGACATCGCCGCGGGCATGTATGCCTACACCAATATCCTCGCCGCGCTGATCGACCGGGCAAAGACCGGGCGCGGCCAGCATATCGACATCTCGATGCTGGAGGCGCTCACCGAATGGACCAGCTACCCGCTGTACTACGCCTTCGAGGGCGCCCCTCCGCCGCCGCGCACCGGTGCCGCGCACGCCACGATCTACCCCTACGGTCCCTTCCCCACCGGCGCCGACGGCGGTAGCGTGATGCTGGGTCTGCAGAACGAGCGCGAGTGGATCAACTTCTGCGAGAAGGTGCTGCTGCAGCCAGCTCTCGCCACCGACCCGCGCTTCGCCGGCAACGCGAAGCGGGTGGCCGCGCGCGCCGCGCTGCGCCAGATCATCGTCGATGCCTTCGGCCCGCTCACGGCCCCGCAGGTCGTCGAGCGGCTGGAAGCGGCGCAGATCGCCAACGCGCGCGTCAATACGATGCATGAGGTGTGGGAACACCCGCAGTTGAAGGCGCGCCAGCGCTGGCACGAGGTTGGCTCGCCGGTCGGCCCGCTGCCGGCGTTGCTGCCACCGGGCAGCTGGGATGACGGCGGCCCGCGCATGGACCCGGTGCCGGCGCTGGGCGAGCATACCGATGCGATCCTGGCCGAGCTGGGCCTGGACGACGCGGCCATCACGGCGCTGCGCTTTGCCGAGGCGATCTGAAATGGAACCGCGCAGCTACCTCTTCGTGCCCGGCA
>JAFECV010000101.1 GCA_018241985.1 Pseudomonadota bacterium
CGAGCCTGCCTGCGCAGGCTTGGACAGCCCGAAGAGGCGGTGCCTCTGGCGCCGCTGCGGCCGGCAAGGCCCGCCAGCGGCCGGGCCAAGCCCGCTCCGCGGCGGTCGCTTGAACGGCCTGCTCCGCGGCCTTCTGTGCCTTTGGGTTTCAGGCGCTGCGGGTGGAACCCACCGCTACGACGCCATCGGCCGGGTCAGGTAGACGCCCTCGCGCCCGACGATGGGCGCGCGCGCCGGCATCAGGATCGTGCAGCCGTCGCAGGGCGCGCGCAGTTCCTCGGCGCCGTCGGTGGCGATCAGCTCGTCCTTCGCGAACACTTCGAAGCCGACCACCGGTTTCGCGAACCGGAACTGCGGCGTCTTGACCACGTAGGTCCGCATCAGCTCGAAGCGCTGCGGTGGAGCCGGCGGCTGCGGCCCCCGCACCGGCTCGATCAGCCCGAAATGCGCGAGGAACGCATGGGCGGTCGCGACCGCCAGCTCGCTGCTCGCGCGCAGGAAATGCCCGCCGCATTCGACCACCAGCGCGCACCCCGCTCCGCCCGGCATGCCGAACTTGCCGTACTGGATCAGCGGCACGCCGGAACCCAGGCCGCTCGGCATCACCAAGTGCACCGCCGGCCGCGCGATTGCGAGCGCGACCTCGGCGTTGCGCGCATGGCCCGGATAGACCCAGAACGGCTCCACGTCCTGGCTGGTCGAGTGGATGTCGAGCAGATGGTCGGCCGCGGCGACCACCGGGCGCAGTTCGCGCGCGCGCCGCAACTCGGGGCTGTCCTCGGGGCCGTCCAGCCATTCGGGCGACCAGATCCGGTTCAGGTTATGCACCAGCAGCCGGCTCGCGTAAGGGTCCTTGCGGTCGAAGCTTTCATACGCGGCGACGTTCGCGAAGCTGACGGTCAGCGTGCCGATGCGCGGCCGCACGCCGCTGTCGAGCAGCTCGGTCGCGGCGACCATGCCGCACAGCTCGTTGCCGTGCGTCAGCGCGTTGACCAGCAGGTGCGGACCGGGCCGTCCCGAGTCGAAACGGTGTACGTAGTCGACGCCGACGTTGCCGCGACGATACGCCGACAGGTCGCGCGGAAGCACTTCGAGAGCGGGGTACAGGGTGCTGGGTGAACGCATGATTACTATGTTTTTAATAGCAAACTGTGAAGAATATACCTTCGCCTGCACGCGATTTGATGCATGAAAAGCGAACCGCGGCGACGGGGCCGGCGGCCACCGCGCCAAGCGATGGTTAGACGCCCGACTCTAGCGCAGCGGCCGGTATTAGGTCGCGCGCCCTAGGCCCGAACGGGACAATCCGTCCATCAACTTTTTCTTTCCAACCCGAAGGACATCGCCATGAGCAACAAGCCCCTCTCCACCGTCATGACCGACCTGATCGCGTCGTACGGCAACACCTCGCGCAACGTGATCAACGCCTACCGCACCGGCGGCGAGCGCGTGATCGATTTCGTCGAGCAGCGCTGGGACAATGCGCTCGAGCAGTCGAGCGACAAGCTGAGCGCCGAAGTGCGCGACAACGCCGCCGCCGCGCAGAAGCTGTTCGGCAGCTTCAACGCCCAGGGCCTGGCGCTGGCGACCAACAGCGCCGACACGCTGGTGAACCAGCTCGTCAAGTTCGTGAGCCAAGGCGTGCAGCGCGGCGCCGCGAACCTGGACCGCTTCGAAGAGAAGACCGGCGCCAAGGTGCTGAGCCGCGTGGCGCAGGCCACGGTGCCCGCCGCCGAAGCGATGGCCAAGCTGGCCGCCCGTATCGAAGAGCAATCGGTCGCGCTGGTCCAGAAGATCGCCGGCGAAGAAGCGCCGCGCGCGGCCAAGCCGACGGCGTTCAAGAAGGCGCGCAGCGCAAAGGCCGCTGCCTGATCGAACGCTGAACTTCCTCCCGGATCGGGTCATCCGGGGCCGCAACGGCTCCGGTGGCTCGATGGAAGAACCCTGAAGCGCGCCTTGTCGGCGCGTTTTTTTTGGTATCGGATCAACTCACCGCGCCCTCGGGTTCGGCGTGGGATCGCCGATCTTCACGAGGGTGTTTCGGTCGGTGTGCGGGAACGGTTCGGTCTGGCCCCGGATCGTCAATGTCGTCTGTTGTTCGTACGACCAGGTCCCGTCGTCATGAATCGTGACGGTGATGGTGAAGCCGTCGGTGCGGAACCCATATTCCAGGAACGGATTGGAGCTGATGCCGTTCACCGTGGAACCGCGCACGGCTTCGAGACGGAATGATTTCGCGTCGGCTGCCGCATGGCCGATCGCCATCGCGGACTGGCCGCGCGGAATCGACAAGGTCTGGATCACGGTGCCGGTGGCGGGTTCCCACAGCCAGTAGCCGACCTGATCGTGCAAGGTCTCGACCTCGCCCGGTTTGACGATGTGCGTGTGATAGCGCAAACCGTAGAGCAACTGCGGCCCGTTGGTCTGGGCATCGATGGGCTGCAGTTCGATGCGTTCCACATACGGTTGCCGCTCCGGGCCGGCCGGTTTCGGATTGACGTCGAGGCCCTGGGCGCTCGTCCAGATGCCCGCCATCGGCCGGAGCGGCCCCAGGTTGGCCAGCGTATCCGGGCTGGCCGCCGGTTCGGTGTAGATGTCGTTCGGGAAATCGCTCATGGCAGCTCCGTAGCTCCTGTTTGATCGTGATGAGGCGTCACGTTACGCCTGAACCGCCCGGTTCACGGTTCCGTCGAACTCGCGTGCGGCGAAGGGCACGATGGACGTGCCGTCCAGTTCCGTCAAACGCTTCAGCAGCCAGGGCTCGGGCTGCCCGAAGCTCAGGCGCCGGACCGCGACCGGCGAAGACTTGAGGTGCGGCTGCTTGCTGACCGCATCGCGTGCGTACCACGTGTGCTGGTTGGCAGCCTGCGCTCCATGACCGTAGTGGAACGGCACGAACACCTCGCCGCGCCGCACCGTGTCGACCACCATCGCCACGCCCTCCCAGCGACCGTTCGGCGAAGTGATCTCGGCCAGGTCGCCCGTGGTGATCCCCAGCTTCGCGGCGTCATCGGGGTGGATTTCGACGTACGGCTGCGGTGCGCGCGCGTTCAGCACGCGCGAGCGCGCGGTCTTGGTGCGGGTATGGAAGTGATAGACCACGCGCCCGGTGATCAGCAGGAATGGATAGGCATCGGAGGTGCGGTTCGGATGCCGGCGCCAGTGCACCGGCCGCAGGAAGGCCTTGCCTTTCGGGTCGTGGCGCGCGTACTCGGCGCGCGAGGTCGCCCTGCCGGTCAGGAAATCCACGCCCCAGCTCTCGCACTGGTCGATGTCCGTCCCGAACTTCAGATCCTCGTACAGGCGCTCGCAGCCGCGCGGGTGTCGTTCGTTGCAAGGCCAGCGCACGGCGCCCATTTCCAGGATCAGGTCGTAACTCATGCCGGAATAGTCGCAGGGCCGTCCCTTGGAGACCTTGCGCCATTCGTTGAACGCCTCCTCGGGATCGCTGAACGGGAGCAGCAGGGCGCCGTCCTTGTCCTGGAAGCCGAGCCTGCGGCCCAGCTCGACCACGATGTCGAAGTCGCTGCGCGCCTCGCCAGGGGGCTCCGCGGCTTTCATCAGCAGGTTCACGCTGCGGTCCGCGTTGGTGACGCAGCCCTTCTTCTCGCCCCACATCGCCGCCGGGAAGTAGATGTCCGCCAGCTCCACCGTCTCGGCATCGATGAACGGGTCCTGCACCACCAGGAACAGGCGCCGCATGATGCGCTCGCTGCGGTTCTGGTCGGGCAGGCTCACCAGCGGGTTGGTTCCGATCACCCAGAGGAATTCGATCTCGCCGCGTTCGGCCTCCTCCATCATCGTCAGGATGTCCTTCGGCAGTTCCGGCTCGAAGGTCTCGTAGTCGAGGTTCCACAGGTCGCACAATTCGCGCATGTGCTTCTCGTTCATCGGGTTGCGGTACGCCGGGTAGGAGCCGCCCGCGCCGGACTCGCGGTTGCACATCGCCGAGGGCTGCCCCGCCATCAGCAGCGGGCCGGCGCCCGGCTTGCCGATGGCGCCGGTGAGCAGGTGCACCGTGTTCACCAGCGACGACGACGCGGTGGCTTCCACGCTCTGGTAAAAGCCCTGCAACACCGTCGAGACCATGCGCGGCGTGGTGCCGATCCACTCCGCGGCGGTTTCCAGCGCCGCCTGCGGGATGTCGCAGATTCCGGCCACGCGCTCGGGCGGGTACTCGCGTGCCACGGCTTCGAGCTCGTCGAATCCCACCGTGTGCTGCGCGATGAAATCGCGGTCGATCCAGCCGCGCGCGATCAGCAGGTGGATGATGCCGTTCATCAACGCGACGTTCGTGCCGACCCGGAGTTGGACGTGCAAATCCGCGCCCTGGGTCACGGTCGGCGTCCTGCGCGGATCGAAGACGATGATGCGGCCGCGGTTGCTGCGTTTCGCCGCCAGCATGCGCTCCCACAGCACCGTCTGCACCTCGGCGATGTTGTGGCCGTACAGGCACAACAGGTCGGCCTGGTCCACGTCGACATAGGAGGCGACCGGACCATCGGTACCGAAATTCGCGATCAGCCCGGTCGCCGAGGTCGCGGTGCACAGCCGGGTGTTGCCGTCGATGTTGGCCGAATGCAGCCCGCCGCGCCAGAACTTGCCTAAAGCGTAGAACTCCTCGATCGTGAGCTGCCCGGAGTTGTAGCAGGCAAGGTTCTGGTGGCCCTGGCGCCGGGCGTCGCCGAACTTCTGGACGAAGAAGCTCATCGCCTCGTCCCAGCCGACCGGTTGCAGCGGCTCGCTCTTGCTGCGCCGGATCATCGGCTGCGTACCGCGGCGCTTCGAGTGGTTGGCGACCCAGGCGTGTTCGCCCTTCGGGCCGAGATGACCGAAATTCACCGGATGCGCGGCGTTCCCGCGCACGCCGACGATCTTCCCGTCCTTCACGGCAATGTCCATGCCGCAGCCGTTGGAGCACAGGATGCAGGCCGAATGAACCCACGCGTCCGGTTCGCCGGCGATGGCGAGATTGGTGTCGATCCTGGGTTCCATTCGAGCCTCCTGTTCGGCCGCCGGTCTTCTCCAGCGCCGTTCGGATTCAGGCCGTGTGCGATTCATGATACGCCCCGACACCCAGGTCGGCAGGCGCCGTCACCGCCAGGAACGGAGGTGCTACACCGTGGGGAAGCGCTAAGCCGCCGCCTGCACCGGCGCAGCCGGATGCCCGAGCCGCTCGGGCGACAGGTAGTCGGCGAGGAAGGCGTCGAACGGCATCCTGTCGGCCGCCTCGATGCGCTGCTGCTCGTCGATCGATGCGCGCGCCATCGCGGCCAGCCGCGCCTGCACCTCGGACGAGAGCGGCAGGTCGAGCAGCGTGCGCTGCGTCCGCACGGATTGCGCCAGCACGAACGGCACGTAGGCGTTGTCGAAGCGCTCGGCCATCGCGGCCAGCACGCGCGCCGACGGCAGCGTCTGCGGCGCCGCCAGCGTGGCGCGCGCCGCAGCCAGCGCCTGCGCATGGAGCGTGCCGCCCTGCACCGCGTCCAGCCGCGCGGCGATAGTCTCGCAACCGGCCAGCAGTTCCGCGCCCCAGTCGGCAAGGGAAACCTCGCGCCCATCGCGCGGCAGCCGCAGTCCGGGCTCGCGCCCGCGGGTCGCGACGAGGTCGCGGGTCTGCCCGGTCTCGGCGATTTCCAGCGGCGTGTCGGGCGGACTGTCGGCGAGCAGGCAATGCAGCAGGAACACGTCGAGGAAGCGCATGGTCTGCGCCGCGATGCCGACCGGGAGGAACGGGTCCAGGTCCATCAGCCGCACCTCGACGTATTCGACGCCGCGCTCGCGCAGCGCGTGCAGCGGACGCTCGCCCGGGCGGATCACCCTTTTCGGGCGGATGATGCCGTAGAACTCGTTCTCGATCTGCAGCAGCGTGGTCGCGAGCTGGTTGTAGTCGCCGCCGAGGTTGCGCACGCCGATCGCCTCGTACGCAGGGTACGGTTGGGTCAGGCCCTGCTGCAGCGAAGCGGCATAGCCTTCGAGGCCGTTGTAGCTGACCGCGAGCGACGCCTGCGCATCGCTCTGGTAGCCGAGCCGCCCCATGCGCAGCGAGGTCGCATGCGGCAGGTACAGCGTGTGCTTGCCGAGCGGCTGCAGCGGGTGCGCCCGGCCGGCGACGAAACCCGGGCACACGGCAGGCGACGCGCCGAACAGGTACAGCAGCAGAAAGCCGTGGCGCCTGAAATTGCGGATCAGCGCGAAGTACTCGTCGTTCGTGACACCGGGCAGCGACCAGTTGTAGTGGATGCCCGAGATGGTCTGCATGCGGCGCCCGTAGCGGTGGCTCAGGCCCATCCGGTACACGCTCTTCGCGCGGCCGATGTTCGAGCGGCCGTAGTGCCCGATCGGAATGGTCTCGTCGGTCGGCAGCCCGCAGGGCATGCTCGACACCCACAGCATCTCGCCGGCGGGCTCGAGCACGCGGTAGGTGAACTGGTGCAGTTCGGTGAGTTCGTCCAGGCAGGATTCGACCCCGGCATGGACGCCGGTGATCAGCTCGATCTGCGATTCGCTGAAATCGGTGGTGATGTGCGGGTGCGTCAGCGCCGCGCCCAGCGCGCGCGGGTGCGGCGTCATCGCGAGCTGCCCGTTCGCCTGCACGCGAAGGCTCTCTTTTTCGATGCCACGGCGCATGCCCAGCAATCGATCGGGGCTCAGGCGCGCCAGGCGTTGTTCTATCGTGCTCATGGAATCGGCGCTCGGTCCGGCGCCCGGTCTGTTCGTGCCGAAAGGTAACACAGGCGGTGCATCGCCGTCGGCCGGCGCGCCGCTCGTCCCTTCGGCGTCTCCGACTAGGCCGCACCCACCCGCGAAGACCGGTATCGCATGGCTTTCTGTTAGCCTTGACCGCAAGGGCCGCGCGCCGCGATGGCGTCCGGCCCGCGCCCATGGAACCCGATTCCGCTCCCGTCACCGATCCGCCGCGCGCCGCCGCGACCGTGGTGCTGCTGCGCGACGGCGCGGCCGGGCTCGAGGTGCTGCTGCTCAAGCGCCACAGCCGCTCGGACGTGCTCGGCGGCGTCTACGTGTTTCCCGGCGGCAAGGTCGATCCGGCCGACGCAGGGCCCGAATGGCCGGCGCGGCTGGACCAGACACTCAAGGAACTGCACACCGGCCTGCAGGAACCGGACTTGAACGACGCGGCCGCCGCCAGCCTGTACGTCGCGGCACTGCGCGAAGCGTTCGAGGAATCGGGCGTGCTGTTCGCGCTCGATCTGCCGCAGCTACTTGCCGAACGCGCGCTCGCGCTGCACCGGGACGGCTGCGCGTTCGATGCGCTGCTGGCGCAACTCGCGCTCACGCTGCACACCCGCGCGGTGGTGCCGTGGTCGCGCTGGATTACGCCGCGCCGGCCGACGATGATGAGCAAGCGCTTCGACACCCGCTTCTTCGTCGCCAAGGCGCCGCCGGGGCAGCAGGCGCGCC
>JAFECV010000102.1 GCA_018241985.1 Pseudomonadota bacterium
TCCAGCCCCTTGAACACCAGGTCGGAGGCGGCCTGGTACGCCATTGAAGTCTTGAAGTGGCCGGCCATAGGCTTGTAGTTGGCGTCGCCGGCGTTCTGCTGGTCGACCACCGCGGCCATGCGTTCGAAGGTCTCGCGCACCTGTGCCTCGGTGACGACGCCGTGCAGCAGCCAGTTCGCGATGTGCTGGCTCGAGATGCGCAGCGTCGCGCGGTCTTCCATCAGCCCGACGTCGTGGATGTCGGGCACCTTCGAGCAGCCGACGCCCTGGTCGACCCAGCGCACCACGTAGCCGAGGATGCCCTGCACGTTGTTGTCGAGCTCCTGCTGGCGCTCGGCCGCGCTCCAGTTCGGCGCCGCGGCCACCGGCACCTGCAGCAGGCCCGCGAGCAGCGCGTCGTGCGCGCCGACCGGATCGGTCAGCGCCATCGTCTGCTCCATCTCCTTCTGCACCTGGGCCACGTTGACCTGGTGGTAGTGCAGCGCGTGCAGCGTGGCCGCGGTCGGCGACGGCACCCACGCGGTGTTCGCGCCGGCGCGCGGCTGCGCGATCTTCTGCTCGAGCATCGCGGCCATCAGGTCGGGCATCGCCCACATGCCCTTGCCGATCTGCGCGCGCCGGCGCAGCCCGCTGGCCAAGCCGACCTGCACGTTGTTCTTCTCGTACGCGGCGATCCAGGCGCTGGCCTTCATGTCGCCCTTGCGGATCATCGGGCCGGCGCGCATGCCGGTGTGGATCTCGTCGCCGGTGCGGTCCAGGAAGCCGGTGTTGATGAACGCGATGCGCCCCGCCGCCGCGGCGATGCAGGCCTTTAGGTTCAGGCTGGTGCGGCGCTCCTCGTCCATGATGCCGAGCTTCACCGTGTTCGCCGGCAGGCCCAGCATCGTCTCGATGCGGCCGAACAGCTCGTTCGAGAACGCGACCTCGGCCGGGCCGTGCATCTTCGGCTTGACGATGTAGATGCTGCCCATGCGCGAGTTGCGGATGCCGCTGGTCGAGCTCTGGCGCTTCAGGTCGACGATCGCGGCCGTGGTCGTGATCACCGCGTCCATGATGCCTTCGGGGATCTCCTGGCCATCCGCCATCAGGATCGCCGGGTTCGTCATCAGGTGCCCGACGTTGCGCACGAACAGCAGCGCGCGGCCGTGCCGGCGCACCGGCTGCCCCACCGCGTGGCCGTCGCCGCCGTCGGCGCCGTAGCCGCCGATGTAGTCGCGGTCCGGGTTCAGGCCGCGGGTGAAGGTTTTGCCGCCCTTGGCTACCTGTTCGGTCAGCGTGCCCTCCAGGATGCCGAGCCAGTTCGCGTAGGCCTCGGTCTTGTCCTGCGCGTCCACCGCCGCGATCGAGTCTTCCAGGTCGAGGATGGTGGAAAGCGCGGCTTCGAGCACCACGTCGCTGATGCCGGCCGCATCGGCCTTGCCGATCGGCGTGTCGCGGTCGATCCGGATGTCGACGTGGATGCCGTTGTGCTTGAGCAGCAGCGAGGTCGGCGCCGACCAGTTGCCCTGGTAGCCGACGAACTGCACCGGATTGACCAGGCCGGTCGCGCCGCCTTTCTTCAGTGCCGCCACCAGCCGGCCGCCGACCACGCGGTAGCCGGTCACGTCGTTGTGCGATGCGCCCTTCAACGGCACCGCCGAATCGAGGAAGCGGCGCGCGAACGCGATCACCCGCTCGCCGCGCACCGGGTTGTAGCCGCGGCCGCGCTCGGCGCCGCCGGTTTCGGGGATCGCGTCGGTGCCGTACAGCGCGTCGTACAGCGAGCCCCAGCGCGCGTTCGCCGCGTTCAGCGCATAGCGCGCGTTCAGGATCGGCACCACGAGCTGCGGGCCGGCCTGCACCGCCAGTTCCGCGTCGACGTTTTCGGTGGTCGCGTGCACATCGGCCGGCGCCGGCACCAGGTAGCCGATGGTCTCGAGGAACTTGCGGTAGCCGACCATGTCGCGGATCGGGCCCGGGTTCGCCTGGTGCCATGTGTCGAGCTCGGCCTGCAGTCGGTCGCGCTCGGCGAGCAGCGCCGCGTTCTTCGGCGCCAGGTCGGCGACGATCGCGTCGAACCCCTTCCAGAAGGCCTCGCTTGCGACGCCGGTGGCGGGCAGCATGCGCTGTTCGATGAACTGGTGCAGTTCCTGGGCCACCTGCAGGTCGTGGACCTTGACGCGTGCGGTCATGGATAGTTTCTCCGTTGCATTCAGAAAAAGGCGAGCACGTCGCCGAGACTCGTGCCGATCCGCGACGGCTCTGTGCCGAGTTCCTCGAACGGCAGCCGCTGTCGGTTCACCCAGAGCGTGCGGTAGCCGTACCAGGTCGCGCCCAGCGCGTCCCAGCTGTTGCTGCTGACGAACAAAATCTGCCCGGCGGGGAGGCCGGTGGCCTGCTCGCCGAGCGCGTAAGCCTCGCGATGTGTCTTGTATTTTCGCACCGCATCGACGCTGAGCACATGATCGAGCAGGCCGCCGATCCCCGAGCTTTGCACCGCATCCGCCAGCATCTGCGGATCGCCGTTCGACAGGATGCCGGTGGCGACGCCGCGCGCCCTCAAGGTCTCGAGCAGCGGCTTGGCATCGGGAAAGCAGGCGAGCCGGCGATAGGCGTCCATCAGGCGCTCGATTTTTGAATCAAATCGGGCTGCAGCCAGCGCAGACTCTTCGCTGCCAGCTAGTTTTTTGATAGCAAACCGGAGCGCGGCCCGGGTCAGCGTCCAGAACGGCTGGTAGTGCGCGCCGTCGTTGCTGGTGGTCACGAGCCGGGTGTACTCGATCTGCTTGTCGCGCCACAGCGCGGCAAGCGCGGGGCCCTGGCCGGGGAACAGCGTTTCGGCCAGCTGGCCCACGCTGTACACGTCGAACAGCGTGCCGTAGGCATCGAACAGGACGGCTTGGGGCGCGGGCATGCGGCGGATCAGGGGGAACGGCGGTCTGCGGGTTCGTCGGGTCCGGCGCGCGGCCGGCATCGTCCGACGGGAAGCTCTCGATTATCCGATGAAAGCGGCGCCGGCCGTTGGCTTGCGCCTGCGCGCACGCCGTCACGCGGCATCGGCGGCGCGTTCGATTCGTGACTTCCATGCGCATAATCCTTCCGCAATGGACCGACTCAAGGCGCTGGAGAGTTTCGTCGCGGCCGCGACGCGGGGCAGCCTCACCGCCGCGGCGCGCGACGAAGGCGTGGCGCCGGCGATCATCGGGCGCCGGCTCGACGCGCTCGAGGCCCGGCTCGGCACTCGGCTGCTGGTGCGCACCACGCGCCGGCTCTCGCTGACCGACGAAGGCCACGCGTTCCTGGGCCAGTGCCAGCGCCTGCTGCTCGAGCTTGCCGACGCCGAGGCCGGCGTGGCCGCCGGCGGCAACCAGGCCGGCGGCCATCTGCGCCTCACCGCGCCGGCCGGGTTCGGGCGCCGCCATGTCGCGCCGCAGGTGCCGCGCTTTCACCAACTGCACCCGCAGATCCGGATCTCGCTGGACCTGAGCGACCGGGTGACCGACCTCGCCGCCGAAGGGCTGGACTGCGCGGTGCGCGTCGGCGACCTGCCCGATTCGTCGCTGGTCAGCGTGCGGCTGGCCGAGAACCGACGCGTCTGCGTCGCCACGCCGCGCTACCTGCAGCGCCACGGCGCGCCGCAGCACCCGAACGAGCTGGCGCGATTCGACTGCCTGGCGCTGTCCGGCAGCGCGGCGCAGAGCCGCGGCTGGCTGTTCCGGCTGCCGCGCGCGTCGGGCGGCGCGGCGGAGGGCAAAGCGGCGGACGGCGATGCGAGCGATGAATCCGGGCTGATTCACCTGCGCCCGGGCGGCGCGCTCGCCTGCACCGACGGCCAGGTGCTGCACGAATGGTGCCTGGCCGACGGCGGCATCGCCTGGCGCAGCCTGTGGGAGGTCGGCGCCGACATCGCGGCGGGCCGGCTGGTCGAGGTGCTGGCCGACTTCGCCGCGCCGCCGAACGGGGTGTACGCGGTGTTCCCGCAGCGCCGGCACCTGCCGCAGCGCGTGCGGCTCTGGGTCGACTTCCTCAAGCACTGCTACGGCCAGCCCGGCTATTGGCAGAACGGGCAGAACGGGTGAAGGCAGGCCGGGCGGTGCGGCGCGACGACCCCAAGCCGCTGGTGCTTTGCGCCGACGATTTCGCTCTCGATGCCGGCGTGTCGGACGGCATCGTGCGGCTGGCGCGGCAGGGGCGGCTGTCGGCCACCAGCGTGATGACGCTGTCGCCGCGCTGGCCGCAGGATGCGGCACCGCTCGCCGAGCTGCGCGGCCGCGTCGATGTCGGCCTGCACCTGGACTGGACCAGCCCGTTCGCCCGCGCCGCCGGGCATGGCATGCCGCTCGCGGCGGCGATGCGGCGTGCGCTGTTGAAAGGCTTCGACCGGGCCGCGGCGCGCGCGGTCATTGCGCGCCAGCTCGACCGGTTCGAAGCGGCATGGCAGGCGCCGCCGGACCATGTCGACGGCCACCAGCACGTGCAGCAGTTCGCCGGCATCCGCGACGCGCTGCTCGGGCTGCTCGCCGAGCGCTACCCGCGGCAGCCGCCGTACCTGCGCGTGTCCCGCGTGCTGAACGGCGCGGGCCAGGCGGCGGGCGTGAAGGCGCGCATCATCTCGGCGCTCGGCGCCAGCGCGCTGGCGCGAGGCGCCGACCGCCGCGGCCTGCCGCGGTCCGACGCGCTGCTGGGCGTCTACGATTTCGCCGGCGACGAGGACCGCTACGCAAAGCTGATGGACGGCTGGCTCGCGGCCGCGCCGAGCGGCGGTCTCGTGATGTGCCATCCGGCCAGCGCGACCGACGGCGGTGATGGGGACGACGAGATCGGCGCGGCGCGGCAGCGCGAATACCGCTACCTCGCCAGCGACCGCTTTGCCGAGGCGCTCGCGCGCGCGGGGCGGGCGCTGGTGCGCGGCTCTAGCCACTACGTAAGCCACTACACTCGGCGCCGATGACGGCAAGCCCCTCGACCGCTGAACCGCGCCGCGGCGCATGGCGCTGGCTCGCCGGGCTGTGGGTCTTCCTGCTGGTGCTCGCGGCGCTGCGGCCGCTGGCCGTGCCCGACGAAGGGCGCTACGGCGAGGTCGGCCGCTGGATGCTGCAAAGCGGCGACTGGCTGACGCCGCGGCTCGACGGGCTGCCGTTCTTTCACAAGCCGCCGCTGCTGTACTGGCTCGAGGCCGGCTCGCTCGCGCTGTTCGGCAACCATGTCTGGGCGCTGCGGCTGGTGCCGGCGCTGCACGCCGGCGCGATGCTGGCCGCACTGTACCTGGCGGCGCGCCGGATCGCCGGCGAGCGCATCGCGCGCCGCGCGGCGCTGATGCTGGGCACCAGCGTCACGTTCCTGCTCGGCGGGCAGTACGTGAACCACGACATGATGGTCGCGACCTGGATCGGCCTGTCCATCTGGTGCTTCGCGTTCTCGTTCATGCACGGCGCGCGGCCGCATGCCGGATTGGCGCGCTGGGGTTTCGTCGCCGCGGCCCTGGGCGTGCTGAGCAAGGGCATGATCGGCGCCGTGCTGCCCGGCATGGTGCTGTTCCTGTGGCTGCTGTGGACGCGCCAGTGGCGCAAGCTCCTCGCCGTGCCCTGGGCCAGCGGCGTGCTGCTGTTCGCGCTGATCGCCGTGCCGTGGTTCGTGCTCGTCTGGCTTCGCTACCCCGGCGCGATGGACTATTTGTTCGGCACCCAGCAATTCACGCGCTACCTCGCCGACACCTTCAACAACGTGCAGCCCTGGTGGTTCTATGTGGTCGGCATGGCGCTGCTGCTGTTTCCGTGGGCCTTCTTTGCGCTCGGGCCGCTGTGGCAGGGGCTGCGGCGTCGCGCTGCCGCCGCGGAGGGCATTGCGCCCGAATGGGTGTCGCTCTGCTGGATCTGGATTGTCGCGATCCTGGTGTTCTTCACGGTTCCGGCCTCCAAGCTGATCGGCTACATCCTGCCGGTGATTCCGCCGCTCGCGCTGCTGGCGGCGCTCGGCTGGGAGCGCAGCGTCGCGCGCTGGCGCTTCGGGCGCGGCCTGTTCGCGCTGCTCGCGCTCTTGATCATGGCCGGCGCGCTCGTCATCAGCCTGGAGGTCGCATCGTACACCGACGACAAGCTGAGCGTCGATGTCGCCGCCACGCTGGCCTGCGACGCTGCCCCCGACGACACGATCTACGTGGTCGGCAAGTACCCGTACGACCTGCCGTTCTACATCCAGACGCCCAAGCCCCTGGTCGTGATCCAGGACTGGCCCGAGCAGCGCCGCAACGCCGGCGACGTGTGGCAGCGCGAGCTGTTCGAGGGCGCAGCGTTCGACCCCAAGGCGGCGCGCGTGCTGCAGACGCCGGACGTGCTCGCGGCGGCCTCGGCCAAGAGCGGCAACTGGCTGCTGGCGCCGCGCGAAGACACGGGCTTCAACCGCGACCACCCCGGCTGGCAGCAGGTGCAGGTCGGCACCGGCTGGGTGCTGTACCGGTCGCAGGGCAGCGCCGAACGCGCCGAACAGGCGGGTGGGTCAGCGGCGAAAGGCCCAGAACCGGCCCAGCAGAAAGGTCTGCCCGGCTGCAAGCACTAGCGCCGCGACCAGCGCGACGAACGCGGGCCAGTGCAGCGCGCGCAGCAGCAGCACGAACACGATCTCGTTGCAGGCGAAGCCGGCCAGCGCGGTCAGCAGGAAACGCGCGAAGCTCTGGCGCACGCTGGTGCCCGCATCGCTGAAGCTCAGCCAGCGGTGGCCGCTGAAGCTGACGAAAAACGCGACCGTGAAGCCGGCCGCGTTCGCCAGTTCGGGCCACAGGTGGGAATGGGTGAGCGCGAACACCGTCATGTGCGTCAGCGCGGCCGCGCAGCCGACCACGATGAACCACAGGCCCGAGCGGGTCAGCGTTGCCATCGGTCAGGGCCTGTCCACCCTAGAGCAGCGAGGCGTCCTGCACCTGCGCGGGGGAAGCGGCCTCTGCACGCGCCGAGCCCAGGCCGGCGCCGCTGCGGCGCAGGATCAGGTATGGCGGGCGCTGCTTGACCTCGTCGTAGATGCGCCCGACGTACTCCGCGAGGATGCCCAGGCCGAGCAGCTGGATGCCGCTGAAGAACATCAGCGCGACGACGATGGTCGCGTAGCCCGGCACCTCGATGCCGGAGCGGAAGTGATCGACGATGACCCAGCTGCCGTAGCCGAGCGCGCCGATCGCCAGCAGCAGGCCCGCGGCGGTCAGCAGCCGCAGCGGCGCGGTCGAGAACGCGACCATGCCGGTCAGCGCCAGGCGGAACGACCCGCCGAGGCCGTAGTTGGTCTGGCCGTCGGCGCGCGGCAGCGGTTCGTAGTCGATCGCGGCGCTGCTGAAACCGACCCAGGCGTACAGCCCCTTCATGAAGCGGTTGCGCTCGGGCAGCGCGCGCA
>JAFECV010000103.1 GCA_018241985.1 Pseudomonadota bacterium
TCGGCCTCACGCTGGTGTTCGTGCTGGCGCTGCTCTCGGTGTTCAACCTCGCGCTGGCGCCGCGCTTGCCTCTGGCGCTGCCCGCGCTGCCGCCGCCGTGGGACGCCGGCGCGCTGTACCTCTGGCTTGCAGCGCTCGCTGCGTTGCTCGGGGTGCTGCCGCTCGGCGTCGGCTACTGGTGCACGCAATTGCCGACGCGCACCAACGGGGCGGGCTGGGCGCGCTGGGGCATGGGCTTGCTGACCCGCTCGTCGATCCTGGCGTTCGTCGCCGGGCCCGTCATCGCGCTCGCCGGCTGGCGGCAACCGTGGGCGGCGTGGACCGGGCTGGCCGGCGCGGTGGCCTGGCTCGGCTGGCTGTGGTTCGCGATCGGCTGGACCCGCGGCGTTGTTGCGCAGGACGGCGCCGGCGTACGCGAACTGATGCGGGTCAACCGCACGCGCGTCACGCAATGGCTTGCGCGCGCGACCGGCATCGCGCTCGCGCTGCTCGCCATCGCGCTGATGCTGGTCGCGGCGACCGCTGCGCTCAACTGGCTCGTGCTCGGGCGCACCGGGCACGGCGTGAGCGTGGCCGCATTCGTCGCGGTGCTGCTGAGCCTGCAGAAGTTCTGGTCGTCGCGCAGCGCGCGGGCACCGGACGCCGCCGGGACGAAGAAGATGCTGATGCGCCTGGCGCCGCTGCTGTTCGCGCTGCTGCTCGGGCTCTGGCTGCTGCTGATGTGGGGCATCGTGGCGGTCTGGCTGGCGGGCGGCGATCTGCGTTTGGTGCCGTTCGCCGCGCTGATCGCGCTGCTGCTGCTCGGGCTGTTCACCGGCGTGACGTTCCAGTTCCTGAACCTGTCGACGCTGCAGAACCTCTACACCGCACGCATCGTGCGCGCCTACCTGGGCGCGAGCAACGCGGCGCGCGCCGGCAGCGACCGTGGCGAAGCGATCACCGAGCCGCACCCGCGCGACGACATGTCGCTCGACCAGTACTACGGCAGCGACAGCCGCCACCCGACCTCGCTCGCGCCGCTGCACCTGATCAACGTCACGATCAACGACACCGTCGCGTCGAAGCGCGCGCTGGTGTACCAGGACCGCAAGGGGCTGCCGCTGGCGATCACGCCCGAGGGCTATCTGGTCGACGGTCGCCTGCAGTCGCGCGGGCCGGCGCGCCGCAGCGGCTTCGAGCGGCTTTCGCTCGGGCGCTGGATCGGCATTTCGGGCGCCGCGTTCGCGCCCGGTCTCGGGCGCGGCACCACGCCCGAGCTCGCGCTGCTCGCGGTGCTGCTGAACATGCGGCTCGGCTACTGGTGGCGCACGGCGCGCGCGCGGGCGCGCGACCTGTTCGCCTGGGCGTTCGGCGTTCAGGTCCATCTGTACCGCGAACTGCGCGGGCGTTTTCTCGGCACCGGCGAGCGCTTCTGGTACCTGACCGACGGCGGCCATTTCGACAACACCGCGGTGTACGAGCTGCTGCGCCGGCGCGTCGAGTTCATCCTGGCGCTGGACAACGGCGCCGACCCCGATTACCAGTTCGGCGACATCGCGAACCTGATCCGGCTCGCGCGGGTCGATTTCGGCGCGGTGTTCGAACCGCTCGTGCCGCCCGCGGCGCTCGCGGATCTGTTCGGCGACCCGGGCGGTTTTGCGCGCGGGTCGCGCCAGGGCCGGCATTTCCTGCTCGGCTATCGGGTGCAGCTGCCGGCGGCGCAGGGCATGCCGGCTGCGACCAGCACGCTGGTGTTCGTCAAGCCGCGCCTCATCGAAGACGCGAGCCTGGACCTGGTGCAGTACCAGGCCAGCCACCCGGCGTTTCCGCAGCAGTCGACCGCGGAGCAGTTCTTCGACGAGGCGCAGTGGGAGAGCTACCGCAGGCTAGGGATGAGCCTGGGCGAGGCGCTGCTCGCGCACCTGCCGTCGGACTCCGACCCCTGGCGCGCGCTCACCAGCGCCTGACGCTCAGCCCTTCGGCCCGCGGTGTCCGCCGCGCTCGCCGTGCCTTTGCATCATGCGCAGCGTGATGTCGTCGAACTTTTTCTGCTGCTCGGGCGAGAGCGCGGCGTAGAAGGTCTTGGTCGCGATCTCGCGCTGGTCCATCAGCGCCGCGCGCCGGTCGCGCAGCGCGCGCATCCGGTCGATGCGCTCGGGCGTGGTCATCCGCGCGAACTGCTCGCGCATCTTCTCGCGCGACGCGTGCTCGGGCGGCGCCGGCGGCTGCAGCGCCTCGGCGAAGCGGTTCCACGCGCCTTGCTGCTGCGGCGTGATCTTCAGCTCGGTCTTGAGCCGTTCCATGCGCTTCGCGTGGCGCTCGGCCATCTTCGCGCGCCACTGCGCCGGGTCGCGCGGCTGCACTTGCGCCGGCGCTGCGGGTGGCGGCGGCGGCGGTGGGGTCTGCGCGATCGCGGCGATGCTGGCGCCGGCGATCACGCCGGCCATCGTCATCTGTTTCAGAAAGGCGTTCATCGGTTCCTCCTTGTCGAACCTCGGGAGCAGGAATTGCCCCGTTGCCGCCCGCAGTGTCGAGCGCCGATGTGTAGGCCCGGTGCCGCGCCGGTGTGGCTTTGTAAAGCAGTGCGACCGGGCCGTTACCGGCCGGCCGAAGGCGTTTGGCCGGCGAGGTCGTCGAGGATCGGGCAGTCGGGCCGCTCGTCGCCATGGCAATGGGCCAGCAGGTCGCGCAGCGTGCGCTGCATCGCCTGCATCGCCTCGATGCGGGCATCGAGCTCGCGCAGGTGCTGCTCGGCGATGCGGTGCACGCTGGCGCTGGTGCGGCGCCGGTTGCGCCACAGGCTGACCAACTCGGCGATCTCGGTCATCGCGAAGCCGAGTTCGCGCGCGCGCTTGATGAAGCGCAGCGTGTGCACGTCGGCCTCGCGGTACTGGCGGTAGCCGCCGTCGGTGCGCGGCACGCGCCCGAGCAGGCCGAGCGCTTCGTAGTGGCGCACCATCTTGGCTGACACGCCCGAGCGCGTCGCCGCCTGCCCGATGTTCAGCGGGTAGTCGGCCGCCGCGGCCGCCGCCTCAGACGGCGACCTCATAGCCTTCCTCGGCGATCGCGCGCGCGATCGCTTCGTGCGGCTGCTCGGACTGCACCTCGACCCGGCCGGTCGGGAGATCGATGCGGACCTCGGCCTGCGGGTCGACGCGCCGGATCGCGCGGGTGACGGCCTGCTCGCAATGCGAGCAGCTCATGCCGGAGACGTCGAAAATCTGGTTCATGCGGTTCCCTGTGTAAAACGGATTGATCAATACTCTACAACTCCTCTGCACACTCTGAACCTTGCCATGATGACAAGGTCAAGCCGGACGCCAATCCCCTGAAGCGGACAGGGTTGTCCGGCACGCGCGATTGACCTTGCCATGATGGCAAGGAATACGCTGATCCGTCATGAAAACATCAGGACAGGCCGAGATGACGAACCCCACAGACACCCCCGCGCCGGCGGCCGCCGCGTCGCTGGACCTCGGCATCGGCGGCATGACCTGCGCGTCCTGCGTGATGCGCGTCGAGAAGGCGCTCAAGAAGGTGCCCGGCGTGCAGGACGCGAGCGTGAACCTGGCGACCGAGAGCGCGCGCGTCGGGTACGAGCCGCCGGCCGGCGTCGATCGCGCGGCGATGGACGCGCTGCTGCGGCGCGCGGTGCGCAATGCCGGCTACGAGCCGCGCGCGGCCGAGGCGGCGTTCGAGGCCGAGCCTTCGCCCTGGGCCGGGTTCGGTCCGGTCGCGGCCGGGCTGCTGCTGTCGGCGCCGCTGGTGGCGCCGATGATCGTGTCGCCATTCGGCGCTCACGCGATGCTGCCGGCCTGGCTGCAGTTCCTGCTCGCGACGCCGGTGCAGTTCGTGCTCGGCGCGCGCTTCTACCGCGCCGGCTGGCACGCGATGCGGGCCCGGTCGGGCAACATGGATCTGCTGGTGGCACTCGGCACCAGCGCGGCCTGGGGCCTGTCGGTCTGGCTCTGGCTGACCGCGCCGGCCGGCCACGCGCCGCATCTGTACTTCGAGGCGTCGGCGGTGGTGATCACGCTGGTGCTGCTCGGCAAATGGCTGGAGGCGCGCACCAAGCGCGGGACGGCGGCGGCGATCCGCGCGTTGCACGCGCTGCGGCCGGAGGTCGCGCACCTGATCGGCCCGGATGGCGAGGTCGACGTGCCGCTGACCGAGGTGCTGGCCGGCGACCGGCTCGTCGTGCGGCCCGGCGAGCGGGTGCCGGTGGACGGCAAGGTGCAGGATGGCCGCACGCAGGTCGACGAATCGATGCTGACCGGCGAGCCGCTGCCGGTCGCGCGCGAGCCGGGCGGGCTGCTGACCGGCGGCTCGATCAACGGCGACGGGCGCGTCGTGATGCAGGTCACCGCGGTCGGCGCCGAGACGGTGCTGGCGCACATCATCCGCCTCGTCGAGGACGCGCAGGCCGCGAAGGCGCCGATCCAGCGTCTCGTGGACAAGGTGTCGGCGGTGTTCGTGCCGGCAGTGCTCGCGGCCGCGCTGCTGACGCTGGTGGCGTACCTGGCGGCCGGCCGCGGCATCGAGCAGGCGCTGATCCCGGCGGTTGCGGTGCTGGTGATCGCCTGCCCCTGCGCGCTCGGCCTCGCGACCCCGGCCGCGATCATGGCCGGCACCGGCGTCGCCGCGCAGCACGGCATCCTGATCAAGGACGCCGAGGCGCTGGAGCTCGCGCACAAGGTCGACACGGTCGCATTCGACAAGACCGGCACGCTGACCGTGGGCCGGCCGCGGCTCGTGGCGTTCGAGGCCGCGCCGGGCCAGGACGAGCGCGCGCTGCTGGCGGTCGTGGCCTCGGTGCAGAGCGGCAGCGAACATCCGCTCGCGCACGCGGTTGTCGCCGCCGCGCGTGAGCGCGGGCTGGCTGTCGGCGCGCCGGACGCGGTGCGCGCGGTGCCGGGGCGCGGCGCCGAGGGCGAGGTCGGCGCGCGCAGCTATCTCGTCGGCAGCCTGCGCTGGATGGACGAACTTGGGCTCGCGCTCGGGGCCCTGGGCCCGCGTGCCGACGCGCTGCGGGCGCAGGGCGCGACCCTGTCGGTGCTGGCCGAGCGCGTCACCGAAAGTCCGAGCGGCGCACGGCCGCCCGAAGCCGCGAACACCCCCGGCACCGGCACGGCCGGGGCCCCTTCCCCGGCTGGGGGTAGCGAGGACACGACAGTGCCGAGTGCGGGGGCGCACCATGTCGCGCGTGCACTGCTGGCGTTCGGCGACGAACCCAAGCCCGGCGCCCGCGAAGCGCTGGCGGCCTTGCGCGCGCGCGGGCTGCGCACCGTGATGATCTCCGGCGACAACCGCGGCGCCGCCGAGGCGATGGCACGCCGTCTCGGCCTCGATCCCGACGCCGGCGAGGTGCTGGCCGAGGTGCTGCCCGGGGACAAGGCCGCGCAGGTGGTCGCGCTCAAAGCTGGCGGGCACGTGGTCGCGATGGTCGGCGATGGAGTGAACGACGCGCCGGCGCTGGCCGCCGCCGCCGTCGGCTTCGCGATGGGCACCGGCACCGACGTGGCGATGCACGCGGCGGGCATCACGCTGATGCGCGGCGACCTGGGGTTGGTGCCGGCGGCGCTCGAGATCTCGCACCGCACCGTGGCCAAGATCCGGCAGAACCTGTTCTGGGCGTTTGCGTACAACGTCGCCGGCATTCCGCTGGCCGCGCTCGGATTCCTGAACCCGGTGCTGGCCGGCGCCGCGATGGCGCTGAGCTCGGTCAGCGTGACGACGAATGCGCTGCTGCTGCGGCGCTGGCGGCCCGCCGCGGCAGCACCGGCAGGGCTTGACCCTCGTCAAGGCCGCGCGTTGCGGCAGGTCGCATGATAAATTGATGGTACGAGAACGTTCAGGAGCCGCCATGACCCACCAGAGCCTGCAGATCATCCGCGACGAACATGCCGCGCTGGCAGCAATGCTGCGTTCGCTTTCCATGATGGTCGAGCGCGGTCCCGGCGACGACCCGAACGCGTACTTCGACGTGCTGCGCGCGATGCTGTTCTACATCGACGAGTTCCCCGAGAAGCAGCACCATCCGAAGGAAGGCGCGCTGCTGTTTCCGCCGATAGCAAAGCGCGATCCGGCGGTGGCCAAGACGATCGCGACGCTCGATGCACAGCATGCGCGCACCGAGACCTGGGTGCGCGAACTGCAGCACATGCTGCTGGCCTGGGAGTGGCTGGGCGATTCGCGGCGCGCGGCATTCGAGCAGGCGGCGCGCGACTACGTCGGGTACTACCTCGAGCACATGCGGCTCGAAGAGGTCGAGGTGCTGCCTTCTGCCGAGCACCATCTGTCGGAGAGCGACTGGAAGGCGCTCGACGAAGCCTTTGCCCAGAACCGCGACCCGCTGACCGGCAAGTACCCGGCCGATCCGGCGTTCGACCGGCTGTTCACGCGGATCGTGATGAAGGCGCCGGCGCCGATCGGACTCGGCCCGTCGACGAATACGTAGGCGCCGGGCCGGCCTGCACGATGCCGGCCGGTGCCGCGCCAAAGTCGCTGTTGGGCTACTGAGTCAGACCTTCGGCCTTCATGGCGCGCTGCACCGCGGGGCGCTGGCCGACGCGCTCGCGCCAGGCGGCAAGGTTCTTCAGACCCGAGAGGTCGATCTTCATCGGCGCGGCCCAGCCGGTGATCGTGTAAAGGTAGCCGTCCGCGACGGTGAACTTATCGCCCATCAGGTACTGGCGGCCGGCGAGTTCGCCGTCGACCCATTTCAGCCGGCCGAGCAGCCGGTCGACGACCGCGTTCTTGTAGTCGCCCACGTTCGGGTTGAACAGCGGCGAAAAGCCCTTGTGGATTTCGGTCGCGACGAAGTTCAGCCACGACTGCAATTCATAGCGCTCGCGCGTGCCGTTCGCCGGTGCCAGCTGCTTGTCCGGCGCCTGGTCGGCGATGTACTGCACGATCGCCGCGCCCTCGCGGATCTTCGTGCCGTCGTCGAGCTCGAGCAGCGGCACGTAGCCCAGCGGATTGATCTTGTAGTAGTCGGTGCCGTCGGCCAGCTTGTGCGTCTTGGTCGGCGCGGCCACCGCTTCGTAGCGCAGGCCGGATTCTTCGAGCGCGATATGCGGCGACAGCGAGCAGGCGCCGGGGGAGTAGTACAGCTTCATGAAATTCCTTTGCATTGACGAGGCGGGATTCGGACGCGGACGCGACGCTTGGCGCGCGCAATCCGGCCCGGAACCGTCCCTGATGCTAGCGGCGGAACGCGATCCGTGCTGGCGGCGCGGCTATGGCCACCCGCATCGCATGAAACCAAAAGGTACCGAAGGCCGCGGAGCAGGCAGTTCGCGGGCACCCGGGGATTCGGCTTGGCCGGTCCGCGGG
>JAFECV010000104.1 GCA_018241985.1 Pseudomonadota bacterium
CCGTACAGCGTGGTCAGGCACAGCGAATCGACGCCACCGACCAGCGCCGCGTCGATCAGGCCGCTCGCGATCATCCGCTGCGCGGTGCCGAACACCTTGGCGCTCGACGAGCAGGCGGTCGAGACCACCCAGGCCGGGCCGCGCAGGCCGAAGTAGCTGCGCACGAAATCGCCGACCGAATAGATGTTGTGCGTGCGGCGGTAGTCCAGCGACGCGAGCAGTGCACCGGTGGCCGGGTCGCGCTGCCGGTACGCGAGCTCCGAGCTGTGGATGCCCGAGGTGCTGGTGCCGAGGAACAGGCCGATGCGCTTTGGCCCGATGCGCGCCGCCGCCTCGCGCACCGCGGCGCCGAAGCCGTCCTGCTCCAGCGCGAGCTGCGCGAGCCGGTTGTTGCGACAGTCGAAGCCGGCCAGGTCGCTGCGCAGGCGGACCGCATCGACCCCCTCGACCTCGCCGATGCAGGTGTCGATCTCCGAGGTTTCCCAGGCTTTGTGCGCAAGCCCGCCGCGACGCTCGCGCAGCGCAGCCAGCGTCGGCGCCAGGCCGATACCGATGGCGCTTGCGATGGTGTAGGCGCGTAGTCTCAGGGCTTGCAAGCGAGAACTCTCGGGATGGCCGGGCGGGATGCAGGAGCGGCGCCGCGCGCCGCGGCGGCCGTAGGCTGGAATTTCATTCTAAAGGTGCGGCCGGTGCGGTTCGGCGCCGCTGCGGTTGCGGTCCGGGTCGCAAGCGCAAGCAAGTGTGACAGGCGTGAGCCCGCGCGCCGCCAGCGCGCCCAGCAGCCGCGGCAGCACCGCCAGGATCACCGGCTCGCCGCCTCCGGTGCGCGCGGCATGGCCGTCGTGCAACAGCAGGATGTCGCCGGCCGAAAGGCCGTCCAGCAGCCGCGCCAGCACCCGGTCGGGGTCGGCGCTTCGGGTGTCGAAACCGCGCCGCGTCCAGCTCGCGAGCGTCAAGCCCAGGCCGTGCAGCGCCGGGTCCAGCCACGGGTTGCGCAGCCCCGCCATCGCGCGAAAGAACTGCGGCGCGCGCCCTGTGATCGCGGTGAGCTCGCGCTGCGCGTCGCCGACCTCGCGCCGCCAGCCGGCAAGACCCAGCAGCGGCGCGTCGTGGCGGTGCTGCTGACCGTGGTTCTCGATGGCGTGACCGGCGGCGACGATCGCGCGGCACAGCGCCGGGTGCTGCGCCGCGCGCTCGCCGATGCAGAAGAACGTCGCCTTTGCACCGTGCCGCGTCAAGAGCGCCAGCACTGCCGGCGTGACTTCGGGGTCGGGCCCGTCGTCGATCGTGATCGCGATCTCGTCGCGGGCCGCCGCGGCGGCAGGCAGGCGCGCCAGGTTGGTCCCAAGCAGGCGGCTGCGCGGCCACAGGCTCTGCGCGGCGATGGCCGCATGGTCCGCGACGAGCACCGCCAGCAGCACCGGCCACCAATGCCATTGCCACGCCAGCAGCAGCGCGAGCAGCGGATGAAGCGCCGCGCTCGCGGCGACGAACGGAGTCGGGCGCCAGGAACGCCGGCCCCGCGATCCGCCGCCGTCACCGTCCAAGATCGCCCCAGAAGTCGTAGAAGTTGAACCAGTTGTACGGAGCGGCCCGGCAGTGCCTCTCCAGTGCCGCGACATAGCGTTGCAGCAGATCGTGCGACTGCGCTTCGCGGTCGGCTCCGGGCTGCGGCAGCGACAGGTCCGCCAGCAGCTCGAAATGCACTTCGTAGCGGTTGCCGCCGCGGTACAGCCCGGCCATGAAGTAGACCGGCTGGCGCAGCATCGCCGCGAGCCGGAACGGCCCGCTGGGAAAGCGCGCCGGCGCGCCGAGGAAGTCGACTTCAGTGCCCCGGTCGGAGCGCAGCGTGCGGTCCGCCAGGATGCCGACCATCGCTCCGTCGGCCAGCCGCTGGTGGATCGCCAGGATCGACTCGGCGCGGCCGAGCGCGATGATGTCGAGTTGTGCCTTCGGGTTGATCGCGGCCAGCGCCTCGTTGATGCGCGCCGCGTTGTCTGGGTACATCGCCAGGCTGACCCTGATCCGGCCGTCGTCCCGCGCCACCGCGCGCGGCACCTCGAAGCTGCCCAGATGGGCGCCGAACAGCAGGCAGCCGCGCTGCGCCTCGCCGTTCAGTCGGCCGAGCGGCTCCAGGCCGCTGCGGCGGATGTCGAACAGATCGTGCCGGTCGCCGAGCAGGTAGATGCGGTCGTGGATTGTGCTGGCGAAGGCCAGCATGTGCCGGTACAGGTCGATCCACGACGGCTCGCGGCCGAGGCAGCGCGCCAGGTACCGGCGCGAAGCCCGGCGCGCGGCCGGCGCCGCGAGCAGGAAATAGAGCGCGATGCCATACAGCACGATGCGCGACGCGCGACGCCCGAAAACAAGCGACAGCCGGCTCATCGCGCGCAGCCAGAACCTGCTGCCGCGTTCGGCCTGCTCCATCCATTCCGGGGTGCCGTGCGCGACGGTCATGGTGCGGCGGACTCGATCACGAAGCGTCCGTTCGCCACGATCCGGTCCGCGCTGCGCAGCTCGAAGCCGACGGTATCGGCGCCGGTCGTGTAATCGAGTTGCAGCGCGTCGCCGGGCAGCACCGGCCGCAGGAATTTGGCCATCGCCAGGCCGCCGAGACGGCGGCCGGTGCCCGCCTCGATCGCCTGTTGCGCCAGGTCGAGCAGCACGACGCCCGGCACCACCGGATGGCCCGGGAAATGGCCGGCGAATGCCGGGTGGTCGGTGGCGATGGCAAGTGGCACGGTCGGCATCTCAACCCTTCGGTGCGAGATGGGCGGCTGCCAGAGCCCGCAGCGTTTGCGCCAGCACCTTGCCGTTCGTGTCGCGCGGCAGCGCGTCGATCAGCACCAGCGGACGCGGCAGGAACACCGGGTCGACATGGGGCCGGAGCGCGGCAACGATGTCGGCCGCGCTGCGCCCCGGTGCGACCACGAACGCGGCCGGGCGTACGTCGTCCTGCTTTGACTCGGGCAGGTAGAACACCCCGTCCTTCACGCCGGGGATCTGCAGCAGCAGCTGATTGAGAAAACCCAGCGAGCTGCGCTTGCCGAAGATGTTGATCAGGTCCGTCGCGCGGTCGATCAGCCTGAAATGGGTCGAATCGAGCAGCTCGACCACGTCGTTCAGCGGTTGTGGCCGGTGCAGCGCGGCGCCGCTGACGAGGGTCGCGTCCTGCTGGTGCGCCAGGGTCAGGCCGTCCAGCGTCGTCCATTCGGCGCTCTCGCTGGGCCGACGCGTGGCCACCTGCCCAAGTTCGGTCGCGCCGTAGATCTCGAGCAGCGGCGCACCCAGTTCGACTTCGGCCTGCCGCGCCAGCTCCGGCGACAGCGGTGCGGTGGCCGACAGCAGCGCGGCCAGTCGCGGCAGCTTCAATCGGGCTTCGAGCAGCTTGCGCAGGTGGAACGGCGTCGTCACCAGCAGCCGCGGCTCGGGCAGTTCGGCCAGCGTCGCCGCGATGTCGGCCGGCAGGAACGGCTGGCAGTCGGTGAGCCGTCCGCCGCCGAACAGCGGCAGCAGCACCGTCGACTCCAGGCCGTACATGTGACGAAAGCTCGGCGTGCCGACGACCGAGCAGGGTGCTCCCGCGACGGCCCAGACCCGGCGCGCCGCCGCGGCGACGCTTTCCATCAGGCAACCGAAAAACTTGTCGTGGCCCTGCGGCTCGCCGGTCGAACCGGAGGTGTAGGCGCGGGCCACGCATTGCGTCGCGCTGATCCACGGCAGCGCTTGCGGCACGCTGCGCGCCGCATCGGCCGGCACGTCGACGCGCAGGCAGCGCAACGGCGGCAGCGTGGCATCGTGGTCGATCAGGACCGACGTCCCAGGCGCTTGCGCCGCCAGCACAGCCAGATGTTCGGGCGCGCTGGAGTTGGGCAGCAGGCTGACCACGCCGCGCGCCATGCAAGCGAGCAAGGCAACCGAGAACCAGTAGCGGTCGCTGCACAAGTGGATCGCATGTGTCGCGCCGTCCAGCCGAGCCGCACAGGCGATCACGTCCGCGAGAAACAAGTCGCGCCGCACCGGCCGGCCGCCGCGGAACGCGATCATGGCCTCGTCCGGCCCGTCGGGCAGCAGAGGGTAGGTGGATGGCATGAGGTCGACCGGTGCGGCTCAGGCGGTCGGGGCCCGCACGTATAGGCGGCAGGTCATCCGTGGCTGCGCCGGTAGTCGCGGTAGGCCTGCACGGTCCCGGCAATGCCGAGATGCGGCCGGCCCGGCAGCACGCGGCGGCGCACCAGGTATTCGGCGCCGAACATCGCGCCGACCAGGGCCGGCGTCAGCACGTTCGCGAACAGCGACCAGTCCGTCATCGTGCCGAAGAAGAACAGCAGCAGCGAGAGCGCGCCGGTCGCGATGAAGAAAACGGTCCAGGCCAGTGTCACTTGCCACGTATAGCGCAGGTGTGCAGCGTCGGGCGGTTCGCTTGATTGGAACGCCGCGACGCGCGAACACAGCGCGTTCGCATCGCCGCCGCGCAGCGTGCCGCCGAACATCAGCGCGAGCAGCGCCATCGCGCCCGCGTGCTGCGCCAGATAGACCCAGGTCGCATGGCCTTGCAGCCAGTCGCGATTCCAGACCACGGCGCTCAGCGCCGCAAGCCACAGCGCGAGCGCCGGCAGGCGCGACCGGGAGCGCCAGCACAGCAGCAACGCGAGCGCCGCCAGCGGCAGCAGGCCGGCCAGCACGGCCAGCGCCGGCGCATTCGGTGCGGCGCAGGCGATATAGCTCAGCACCATGAAGACGACGCCGGCCGCTGCGATCAGGGCCGCGCCGATCAGGGTTCGAAGGCGTCGGGTTCCGGCGGGTTTGCCGGCGGCAGGGGCCAGCGGGGCCGCGGTGCTCGTCATCGGTTTCTCGGGTCGGTGGTCGCGTTGCCGTTGCGTCGGGCCGCGACGCAAGGGGTTTCGATTGTATTTGGCGGGGGGTCGGATGCCCGCACGTTGTTGTGACCGTCCGTTGCGGAAATAGAATCATCGCCGGGCCGTTGGCCGTTCGCGCCGACCCCGGCGGCCGGCCGCACGCAAGGCGCCAACATGGAGGAATGCTTGGGCAACGATGTTCCGGAACCGACCGCAGCCGAGCGCACCACGCTGGCGCAGGAGTTCGTGCAGTTCGCGATGGATGCCGGCGTGCTGCGCTTCGGCGAGTTCAGGACCAAGGCCGGGCGCCTGAGCCCGTATTTCTTCAATGCCGGCCTGTTCGACGACGGCGCGAAGCTCGGGCGGCTCGCGCAGCTCTATGCCCGGGCGCTGATCGCGAGCGGGATCGAGTTCGACCTGATCTTCGGGCCGGCGTACAAGGGCATCGCGCTGGCGGCGGCGGTCGCGATCGAGTTGGCACGGCTCGGGCGCAACCGGCCGTTCGCGTACAACCGCAAGGAGGCGAAGGACCATGGCGAGGGCGGGACGCTGGTCGGCGCGCCGCTGGCCGGCCGGGTGCTGATCGTCGACGACGTGATGTCGGCCGGCACCGCGGTGCGCGAGTCCATAGCGCTGATCCGGGCCGCCGGCGCGACGCCGCACGCGGTCGCGATCGCGCTGGACCGGCAGGAGAAGGCGACCGAGAACGGCGTCGATCTGGACCACAGCGCCGTTCAATATGTCCGCCAGCAACTCGGTCTCCAGGTTTGCGCGATTGCGACGCTGGGCGATTTGCTGCAGTATCTCGCGCACTGCGGCGACCCCCGGGTCGCGGCGTTCCACCAGCCGGTGCTGGCCTACCGCGAGCGCTACGGCGTGGAGTGAAACTGATGATGGCGAGGACGGAAGTGGGCTCATCGATTTCCCATCGCGCGCTGACGGCACTGTTGCTGGCATGCGCTGCGGCGGCGTCGGCGCAGCAGGGGTCGGCTCCGTCGCCAGCGCAGGCGATCTACACCTGCACCGACGACCGGGGGCATGTGATCACGTCGGATCGTCCGATCGCCGCCTGCATCGACCGGCCGCAGACCGAGCTCAATCCGAGCGGCACGGTGCGCCGCACCATCGGTCCGTCGCTGAGCGGCTCCGAGCGCGCCGCGCAGGAGGCGAAGGACCGGCAGGCGCGCGAGGAGCAGACCAAGCAGGCGGAGGAGAAGCGGCGCGACCGTGCGCTGCTGGTGCGCTACCCGAATCGCGCCGCGCACGACAAGGAACGGGTGCAGGCGCTGGGCCAGGTCGACGACGTGCTCCGCGCGGCGCAGAAGCGCCTGGCCGAACTGCAGACGCAACGCCAGACCATCGCCGCCGAATTCGAGTTCTACAAGAAGGATCCGTCGCGCGCGCCGGCGTCGCTGCAGCGCGACAAGGCGGACAACGCGCACAGCATCGACGTGCAGACCCAATTCATCGCCGAGCAGGAGGCGGAGAAGAAGCGCATCAATGCGCGTTTCGACGACGAGGCCGGCGTGGTCACGCGCTTCGGCGCGGTGCATGTCGGCATCGCGACCCAGACCGCATCCGGGCTGATGGTGCCGGTGCTGCGCCATGCCGAGAGCCTGGACCTGTGGGCCGCTGGCGCCGAAATCGCGCGCGTGGCCGAGGCCGCGCGCAGCGGCCGCGCGACGCGCGACGAGCTGACCGGTTCGACCATCACGATCACCAGCCTGGGCGCGCTCGGGGGCATCGTGTCGACGCCGGTGATCAACCAACCCGAGGTCGCGATCATCGGTGTGAACCGGATGGTCGAGCGCCCGACGATGCGCGCGGGCGCCGTCGTGCCGCGGCTCCTGATGAACCTGTCGTCGTCGTTCGACCACCGCGTGGTCGACGGCATGGACGCCGCGCAGTTCATCCAGTCCATCCGCGGCATGCTCGAATGCCCGGCCACGCTGTTCGTGGAGTAGCCGCGATGGAAAATCAATCGACTCAACTGCTGGTGATCGGCGGCGGGCCCGGCGGCTACGTGGCTGCGATCCGGGCCGCGCAGCTCGGCGTCGCGACCACGCTGGTGGAGAGCGCCGAGCTCGGCGGCACCTGCCTGAACATCGGCTGCATTCCGTCGAAGGCACTGATCCACGCCGCCGAGACCTTCGAGCAGGCGCGGCATCAGGCCGCCGAATCGCCGCTCGGCGTCCGCGTTTCCGCGCCGCAGATCGACATCGCGCAGACGGTGCGCTGGAAAGACGGCATCGTGCGCCGGCTTACCGGCGGCGTCGCCGCGCTGCTCAAGAAAGCCGGCGTGCGGGTGGTGCCGGGCTGGGCGCGCGTCCTCGACGGCAAGACCGTGGAAGTGCAGGCGGGAGCCGGCGCGCCAGGCGCCACGATGCGCATCGGCTGCGAGCACCTGCTGCTGGCGGCCGGGTCGCTGCC
>JAFECV010000105.1 GCA_018241985.1 Pseudomonadota bacterium
CACGAATCTGCTGCAGGGTGCGCGCAATGCGTTCGAGGACATGCTGCGCGCGCTGGGCCTGGCCGCGCCGGCGCCGACCGGCTACACGCCCGGCGACAACGTCGCGGTCACGCCCGGCAAGGTGGTGCTGCGCAACCGGCTGATCGAACTGATCCAGTACGCGCCGACGACGCCCACCGTGCGCGCCGAGCCGATCCTGATCGTGCCGGCGTGGATCATGAAGTACTACATCCTCGATCTGTCGCCGTCGAATTCGCTGATCAAGTACCTGGTCGACCAGGGCCACACGGTGTTCTGCATTTCATGGAAGAACCCGGGCCGCGAGGACGCCGACCTGGACCTGGACGACTACGTGAATCTCGGCTTTCGCGCCGCGCTGGACGCGGTCAGCGCGATCGTGCCGGACCAGCGCGTGCACGCGACCGGTTATTGCCTCGGCGGCACGCTGCTCACGATCATGGCCGCCGCGATGGCGCGCGACGGCGACGAACGGCTCGCGTCGCTGACGCTGTTTGCCGCGCAGGTCGACTTCACCGAGCCGGGGGAACTCGCGCTGTTCATCGACGACGCGCAGGTCGCGTGGCTGGAAGACCAGATGGCGCAGACCGGGTACCTGACCACGCGCCAGATGGCCGGCGCGTTCCAGATGCTCAAGTCGTACGACCTGGTCTGGTCGCGCGTGGTCGGCGAGTACCTGATGGGCGAGCGCGACGAGCCGAACGACCTGATGGCCTGGAACGAAGATGCCACGCGCATGCCGGCGCGCATGCATTCGCATTACCTGCGCAGCCTGTACCTCGACAACGACCTGTGCGCCGGGCGCTTTCAGGTCGACGGCCGGCCGGTCGCGCTGTCGCGCATCCGCCAGCCGGTGTTCTGCGTCGGCACGGTGACGGACCACGTCGCGCCCTGGCGCTCGGTCTACAAGCTGCACCATGAACTGGTGACCGACACCACCTTCGTGCTGACCACCGGCGGCCACAACGCCGGCATCGTCAGCGAGCCGGGGCGCAAGGGCCGGAGCTTCCATATCCTCGAGCGCAGCGCCGACAGCGCCTACCTCGCGCCCGACGACTGGCTCGCGCGCGCGCCGCAGCAGCAGGGCTCGTGGTGGCCGGCCTGGCGCGACTGGCTCGATGCCCGCTCCGGCGCGATGGTCAAGCCGCCGCGGATGGGCGCCGCGGCCCGTGGCTACCCGGTGCTGGCGGACGCGCCGGGCGGTTATGTGCTCGAACGATAAACACGGAGCCGCAGCGTGAGCGGAGCAGCGCTGCTGCTGGTGCTGAACGCGGGCTCGTCGAGCATCAAGTTCGCGCTGTTCGACGTCTCGAACGGGCCGCCGCCGCGCGAGGCCGTCTGGTCCGGCAAGGCCGACGGCATCACGACGCCGCGGGCGACGTTCAGCGAAACCGGCCAGCCGGCCGAACCGCTGGCGCTTCCCCTCGACCAGCCGTACCACGCGGCGCTGACGCACATCCGCGAGCGCGTGACCGAGCGGCTGGGCGGCGCGCGGCTGGCCGCGGTCGCGCACCGGGTCGTGCACGGCGGCACCAAGTACTTCGACCCGGTGCGGGTCGACGCCAAGGTGCTGGCCGACCTGCGCAGCTACATTCCGCTCGCGCCGCTGCACCAGCCGTTCGCGCTCGAGGCGATCGCCGCGCTGCTCGAACTGCGCCCCGAACTGCCGCAGGCGGCCTGCTTCGACACCGGCTTTCACCGCACCATGCCCAGGGTCGAGCAGATGCTGCCGCTGCCGCGCTCGGCCTGGGCGCAGGGTCTGCGCCGCTACGGCTTTCACGGGTTGTCGTACGAGTACCTGTCGGTCGCGCTGCCCGGGCGGCATGGCGACGCGGCGCGCGGACGCACGATCGCCGCGCACCTGGGCAGCGGCGCCAGCCTGTGCGCGATGAACGACCTCGCGAGCGTCGCCACCACGATGGGTTTTTCTTCGCTCGACGGGCTGATGATGGGCACCCGCTGCGGCGCGCTCGACCCCGGCGCGGTGATCCATCTGATGCAGATCCAGAAGCTCTCGCTCGAGCGGGTCGCTGAAATGCTGTACCACGAGTCCGGTCTGCTCGGCGTCTCGGGGCTGTCGCCGGATCCGCGCGTGCTGCTGGAACACGAGAACGACGCGAACGTGCGCGATGCGCTCGAACTCTACGTGCACCGGATCGTGCGCGAGGTGGGCTCGCTCGCCGCGGTGCTCGGCGGACTCGACATGCTCGCGTTCACCGCCGGCATCGGCGAGCACAACCCGGCGATCCGCGGCCGTGTCTGCGCCTCACTGGGTTTTCTCGGCGTCGAACTCGACGAGGCGGCGAATGCCGCCGGCGCGCCGGTGATTTCCACGCCGGCCAGCCGCGTCAAGGTCGTGGTCGAGCCGACGAACGAGGAATGGATCGCGGCCCGTGCCGCCGCTCGCCTTCTGACCTGATCCCATGAAACGGGTTCGAGAGGCCGCGGAGCAGGCCGTGCGCGGACACCCGCGGATCCGGCTTGGCCGGTCCGCTGAGTGTGCCCCCGGTGAGGGGGTTGGCGAAGCGACACGCAGTGCGCGAAGACTGGGGATGGTTCACGCTGTCACTTGCCGCAGCGTCGAGTGATGCCGGCCGTAGACGAAGTAGATCGCCAGCCCGATCACCAGCCACACGATCAGCCGTCCCCAGGTGACCAGCGGCAGGCCCGCCATCAGCAGCAGGCAGAACAGCACGCCCAGCAGCGGAATCGCCGGGGATCCCGGCGCGCGGAACGGCCGCGCCACATGCGGGTCGCTGCGCCGCAGGTACAGCACCGCGCCGCAGACCAGCACGAACGCGAACAGCGTGCCGATGCTGACCATCTCGCCGAGCACATTGATCGGCGTGAACGCCGCGACGATCGCGACGATGGTGCCGATCATCAGCTGGCTCAGGTACGGCGTGCGCAGCCTCGGGTGCACGCGCGCGAACACGCCGGGCAACAGGCCGTCGCGCGCCATCGCGAAGAAGATCCGGCTCTGCCCGTACAGCAGCACCAGGATCACGGTGGTCAGCCCGGTCAGCGCGCCGAGCTTGATCAGGATCGAGAACCAGGTGACGCCGATCGCGTCCACCCCCTTCGCGATCGGGTCCGGCACGTCGAGTTCGGTGTACGGCACGAGGCCGGTCAGCACGCCCGCGACCGCGATGTAGAGCAAGGTGCAGATGACCAGCGAGCCGAGGATGCCGATCGGCATGTCGCGCTGCGGTCGCTTGGCCTCCTGGGCCGCGGTCGAGACCGCGTCGAACCCGATGAACGCGAAGAACACGACCGCCGAACCGCGCAGGATGCCGCTCCAGCCGAACTTGCCGAACTCGCCGCTGTTCTTCGGGATGAACGGATGCCAGTTCGCCTCTTTGATGAAGAACACGCCGAGCGCGATGAACGCGATCACGACGATCACCTTGATCGTGACCATGATGTTGTTGACCCGGGCCGACTCGCGCGTGCCGAAGATCAGCATCAGCGTCAGCACCGCGACGATCAGGATCGCCGGCAGGTTCACCACGCCCTCGACCGTGGTGCCGTCGGCGAGCTTGACCACGGTGGCGGGCGCCGCGGCAAGCTGCGGCGGAATGTGGACGCCGACGTTGTGCAGCAGGCTGACCACGTAGCCCGACCAGCCGACCGCGACGGTGGCCGCGCCCATCGCGTATTCGAGGATCAGGTCCCAGCCGATGATCCACGCGAACAGCTCGCCCAGCGTCGCGTAGGTGTAGGTGTAGGTGCTGCCGCACACCGGGATCATCGCCGCCAGTTCCGAGTAGCACAGGCCGACGAACGCGCAGGCCACGCCCGCGAGGATGAACGAGAGGATGATGCCCGGCCCCGCGTACTGCGCGGCCGCGGTGCCGGTCAGCACGAAGATGCCGGCGCCGATGATCGCGCCGATCCCCATCGAAGTGATGCTGAAGGCGCCGAGCGTCTTCGCCAGTTGCCGCTGCCCGCCCTCCGCGCTCTCCAGAATGCTGGCGATCGGCTTGCGCGCCATGAATCCGTTGCTGGCCATGATCTGCCCTTTCGGATGTGTGGACGCGGCCAGTCTAGGCTGATTTAACTCTGACGCATACCCCGGCAAGGGCTTGCCCGGCTGGCAGGCCGCACACGAAAGCGCTACGCTTTCATACGATTGATACTGGAGAACTACTCATGCGCACCCAGGTCGCGATCATCGGTGCGGGCCCCGCGGGCCTGCTGCTCGGCCAGTTGCTGCACAAGGCCGGCATCGACGCGGTCATCCTCGAACGCCACACCGGCGAATACGTGCTCGGTCGGATCCGGGCCGGCATCCTGGAGCAGGTCACGATGGACCTGCTGGACGAGGCCGGCGTCGGTGAGCGCATGCACGCCCATGGCCTGGTGCACGGCGGCATCGAAATGCTGTTCGGCGGCCAGCGCCATCGGGTCGACATGAACCGGCTCACCGGCGGCAAGAACGTGATGGTGTACGGCCAGACCGAACTCACGCACGACCTGATGAACGCGCGGCAGATGGAAGGACTCGCGACGGTGTACGAGGCGCTCGATGTGCAGGTGCACGACTTCGACAGCGCCCGGCCGCGCGTGACCTACCGCCATGGCGGCAAGCAAGAGCAGATCGAGTGCGACTTCATCGCCGGCTGCGACGGCTTCCACGGCGTGTGCCGCGCGAGCGCGCCGCGCGCCGCGATCGCCGAATACGAAAAGGTCTATCCGTTCGGCTGGCTTGGCCTCTTGTCGGACACGCCGCCGGTGAACGACGAGCTGATCTACGTGAACAGCCCGCGCGGCTTCGCGCTGTGCTCGATGCGCAGCCGAACGCGCAGCCGCTACTACCTGCAGGTGCCGCTGACTGCTCACGTCGAGGACTGGAGCGACGAGGCGTTCTGGCAGGAGCTCAAGCTGCGCCTGGACGACGAGGCGCGCGAGCGCCTCGTCACCGGTCCGTCGCTGGAGAAAAGCATCGCGCCGCTGCGCAGCTTCGTGACCGAGCCGCTCCGGTTCGGGCGCATGTTCCTCGCCGGCGACGCCGGCCACATCGTTCCGCCGACCGGCGCGAAGGGGCTGAATCTGGCGGCAAGCGACGTCAAGTACCTGTCGGCGGCCTTCATCGAGCATTACCGGGAGCACAGCGACGCCGGACTCGACGACTACTCGGCGCGCTGCCTGGGACGGATCTGGCGCGCCGAGCGCTTCTCGTGGTGGTTCACCTCGCTGATGCATCGCTTCCCCGACGACGGCGCGATCGTCGCGAAGTTCCAGCAGGCCGAACTCGAGTACCTGATGCATTCCGAATCGGGCCTGCGCACGATCGCGGAGAACTACGTCGGCCTGCCGCTCGATTTCGGGCGTTGATCCCGCGTTGGGGCGCTGGATCGGCCACCGTCGCCGCGCCCACAGGTCGCTCTGCACACTGTACGAATATACGGTACATTGTGCCCTTTGTCAGCGTCCGGCGGGCACAGCTCGCTACAAAACCAATAGCAACATGACGTCTGTGACCACGGCCATGCCGTTCCAATCTCCGTTCCGATTGCGCCCGCTCCGGGGCGTGCGCATCCTCAGCCTCGCGCTCAACCTGCCGGGCCCGGCCGCGCTGATGCGGCTGCACGCGATGGGCGCGCGCTGCATCAAGCTCGAGCCGCCCGGCCCGCCCGGCAAGGTATCGGACAGTTTGGGTGATCCGATGGGCTGGTACCGGCCGGCCGCCTATGCGCAGCTGCACGAGGGCGTCAAAAGGCTGAGCGTCGACCTGAAGACGCCGGCCGGCCAGCAGCTGCTGCACCGCCTGCTGGCCCGTACCGATGTGCTGATCACCTCGTTTCGCCCATCGGCGCTGCGCAAGCTCGGCCTGGGCTGGGCCCGGCTGCATCGACAGTATCCGGCGCTGTCGCAGGTCGCTATCGTCGGCAGCCGCGGCGAGCGCGCCGAGGAGCCGGGGCACGACCTGACCTATCTGGCGGAGAACGGCCTGATCACCGGGCTCGAGCTGCCGCCGACGCTGTACGCCGACATGGGCGGCTCGCTGATGGCGAGCGAGGCGGTGCTGCAGGCCACGCTCGCGCAGCGCGAGAGTGGCCGCGGCGCCTACCTCGAGGTCGCGCTGTCGGACGCGGCCGGGTATCTTGCGCTGCCGCGCGAGTGGGGCCTGACGCTGCCCGAAGGCATGGTCGGCGGCGCGCATGCAGGCTACCGCGTCTACCCCTGCCGCGACGGACGGGTCGCGGTGGCCGCGCTCGAGCCGCATTTCGCAGAGGCGCTGTGCGCCATTGCCGGCGTGACGGAGAACGGAAACGGCAACGGCCCGCACGCGATGACCTCGCCCGCGACGCACCAGCGCATCGCCGCCTTCCTGCTGACCAAGACGCGCAAGGCGCTGGACCGCCTGGCCCGCGAGCACGACATCCCGCTGCATCCGATGCCGATGTGAAGCCGCCTGGGTGCGCTCCTCGCGTTGCACCCTGCGCGCGACTGCTGCACAGTAGCGCAGGGCGTGTCGATGATGGACGCACGGGCCCAAGATGAACCGCAGGATGGACAGCAAGATGGCAACGACGCTGCACATGATTTCTTCGATGGCGACCCGGCAATTGCTGGCCGAGCTGATCGCCGCTTACGAACAAGCCGGCGGCGCGCCGGTGGCGCTGGAATCGGTCGGTGGCGTCGATGCCGCGCGGCGCGTCCAGGCCGGCGAGTCGTTCGATGTGGTCGTGCTCGCGGCTGATGCGATCGACAAGCTGATCGCATCGGGCCGCATCGCTCCGGGCCGAGTCGATCTGGTCCGCTCCGGCGTCGCGGTCGCGGTACGCGCCGGCGCTCCGCTGCCCGACATCGCATCCGAAGACGCTGTGCGCGAAGCCGTGCTCGGCTGCCGGTCGCTCAGCTACTCCACCGGCCCGAGCGGCGTGCACCTGATGCGGGTGTTCGAGCGCTGGGGCATCGCAGAGATCATCAAGAACCGCATCGTCCTGGCGCCGCCCGGCGTGCCGGTCGGCTCGCTGGTCGCGCGCGGCGAGGTCGAGCTCGGATTCCAGCAGCTGAGCGAACTGATCCACCTGCCGGGGATCACCGTGGTCGGCCCGCTGCCGCAGGCGATCCAGATCGTGACCACGTTCTCTGCAGGCATCGCCATGACCTCGGCCCAGGTCGACGCGGTGCGTGCGCTGCTGGACTACATGGTGTCGCCGGCCGCCGTAGCCGCGAAGCGGCGCAACGGTCTGGAGCCGGCGTGATTTGCAACGGGTTGCTATTTTTAATATAGCAAACAG
>JAFECV010000106.1 GCA_018241985.1 Pseudomonadota bacterium
TGCCCTCGACAGACCTTTGCAGATGTTCTACGGCTTCGCCGAGCATGCGAAACCACTTTTCACGGCGACGCTCCAGCGGTGGAGCAAAGACGGTCTCAAGAAGGACGGTGAGGGCATTCCCCGCTACCGGCACCATGCCAGTGACCGCTTTAATGGCAGCGTGTACTGTATCTCCACCCGTGCGATCTGGCAACTCGTTCATCTGTGAAATTTAACGAATAATTTAGGTCGCCCGTCGTAGGCGAGTCAACATGAGCGAAAATTTAACAATAGCCATTCTATTTGCAGGAAAATTGAACTTCCGCGCCCGCGTAAGAAGAGCCTGGTGTGTACGGCTTCGCATCCGAACTTTGCACCAACATTTGCTTCCCTTGTCTTGCACAAAATGCAGAGGCTTCTTTCAGAATTTCTACTTTCGTGGCACTACCGTTCCATGCCATTGCGTCTTCTTTTTCGTAAACGTAGTTTCCCCCTCCTAAATCCACAATGCCTGAATTGGTCGCACATCCGGAGAGTGCGGCGGCAGCAATGGCAACAGACAACATAACTTTTTTCATAATTTCTCCTTTGAACTAACTAGGGACGGTGTGCACAACTCAGCCACTCAGCTGGCAGTGCAACTTCGCGGCAAATATTATCACCTTCCGCGTAGCTTTCGCATGGTGCCTCCTCGAATCCGTGATTAATTCATGATATTCGTGCCCGACCAGCGCGGTTTCGCGACATGCCGCAACGGCCTGAACCCACTCCGCCCCGCAACGAACCGGCTCGGCCTCTGCGGTGTGCCAAGGCGGTCGTGAATCAGAACACCCCCAGCGCCAGCCCCACCGCCAACGCCGCGCCGTATTCTTCAGCGCGCGCGAGGTCGTCGAGTGGGATCAGCTTGGGCGCAAGGATGGCCTCGGGCGTCTGCGCATGCGTGCAGACGATCAACGCAGGAGCGGCGGCCTTCAGCCGCCAGCCGGTCGCGATGCGCTCGATCTGACGCGCGGCGTTGCTGCCGTCGCTGCCGGCGCAGATCAGCGTGGCGTAGGGCCGGCCCTGGATGCGGTCGAGCACGGGGTAGTAGCAGCGGTCGAAGAAGTCCTTCATCAGGCCGGCCATCGCGGCCAGGTTCTCGGGGGTCGCGAACAGGTAGCCGTCAGCGGCCAGCACATCGTCCGGTCCGGCTTGGCGCGCGTGCAGCAAGCGCACCTGCACCTGGCTTTCGGTGCGCGCACCACGGGCGGCCGCCTGCGCCAGTTGCAGCGTGCCGCCGGTCATCGTGTGGTAGACGATCAGCAGGGTTTTCATCGTGTCCGGTGGGTGTGGATTCTCGCGCCATTCATCGATGTTCTCTGCCGCACGGGTAGCATGCCGCAAACGGCAGATCGACACCGGCACCTCCCGGCGATGCGGGGCACAGGGGAAAGACATGTTCAAGAGCGGCATGCGCCCGGTACACCCAGGCGAACCCCGAAACGTATTGACAAAATCAATACATTGGCTACCATGAAACCTGCGGACGTTCATTACGAAGTCAACGGCGACTGGTTCATCTGGAACCGCGACAAGGCCGAACTGAACTGGCGCAAGCATGGCGTGCGCTTTGAAGAAGCGGCAGCGTATTCGGCGACCCGTTCTTCGTGCTGACGGATGCATCGCGCAACGATGAGGCGCGCGATGCGGCCATCGGTTTCGACATGCATGCGCGGCTGCTGTTCGTCGTGCACATCGAGATCGAGGCCACGTGCATACGCATCATCTCCGCGCGCCGCGCGGAACCTCGTGAGGAGGCCCTTTATGCTGACTGACCGCCTGAAGACCCGTTTGACCAAGGATCGGCCGATGACCTCGATCACGCTGCGCATTCCCGTGGATGTGGTCGAGTCGATGAAGGCCATTGCGCCGCAGCGCGGCTTTTCCGGCTACCAGGCGCTGCTCAAGTCCTACCTGAGCGAAGGGCTGCGCCGCGATGAGCAGCAATTCGGCGCCGGGACGCATGCGCGCCTGATCGAGGCGCTCAAGCGCCACGGGGTGTCTGCCGAGGTGATCGAGCAGGCCGAGCGCGAGGTGACGGCGCGCGTGATTCAGCGCGCGCGTGTGAACCCCAGCGCCTCGTGAAACCGCCGGCAAGGAGCCGGCGCTTACGTCACCGCACCCCGCGCATCGACACGGATCACGCGCTCGATCTTGCCGTGCGCGAGCCCGCCGCGCACGCCGACCATGCGGTCGTGCAGGTTCACGGTCGGGTCGCAGTGGCCGGGGATCAGCCACAGCGTATCGCCAAGCGTCGGCAGCGGCCCGCCGCGCGCGGCGGCGCGCAGGATGCCGTGCTCGTCGCCGCCGTTCTCGAACACGAGCGCGGGGTCGCCCGGCAACGGGTGCACGACCGGCAGACCGGAGTCGATCGCGTGGCTCTTGTGGCCGGCGTCGCACACCGCGTGGTCGGCGGCGACGCTGATCACCTGGGTCTTGACGAACAGCGCCTGGTCGAACTGCGGCTGCGCCGGGTCGGGGTCGTTCTTCGCATAGTCGGCGTCCATGAACAGGAACGATCCGGGCTGCAGTTCGCCATAGACCCCGCTCGCGGCCTCGAGCGCGAAGGTGCCGGTGCCGGCGCCGGTGACCAATCCAACAGGAATACCTTGCGCCTCGATCGCCTGCCGGGTGCGGACGGCCGCGTCGACCGCCTGCGCGATCGCGTCGCGCCGCTCGTGCACGCTGCGCAGGTGCTGCGCGTTGCCGTGGTAGGCCTGCAGCCCGGCGAACACCAGCGTGCGGTGGCGCTCGATCTCCTGCACCAGTTCGAGCGCGGCCGCGCCGGGCGCGACGCCGCAGCGGCCCTGGCCGACGTCGATCTCGACGAACACGTCGATCGTCAGGCGCCCGGCCGACCCGTCCGCCGCCGCCATCGCCTCGGCCAGTCCGAGCGCGCCGACCATGCTGTCGACCGCGACCGCGAGGCGCCCGCCGACGCTGCCCAGGTTGCGCGCGAGCGTCGCGACGCGCGCGAGCTTCATCGGTGCGATCACCTCGTTGCTGATGAAGATATCGCGCACGCCGCCGGCGGCCAGCGCCTCGGCTTCGGATGTCTTCTGCACGCAGACGCCGATCGCGCCGGCCTGCACCTGGAGCCTCGCGAGCTGCGCGCTCTTGTGCAGCTTGGCGTGCGGGCGCCAGCGCAGGTCGTGCTTCTTCGCGAACTCGGCCATGCGATGCAGATTGCGGTCCATCGCATCGAGGTCGATCACCAGCGCCGGCGTGTCGATCGCCGAGACAGGCTGGCCCTTGAGCCGCTGCGCCGCCGCGTCGGCCTGCGCCGCGCGCGCCTCAGGCGGTGGTTTCGTCGAGATGCTCATCGTCGAGGTGCGTGGTGTCGGCCCAGCCGACCAGCGTGAAGCCCTGTGGCGTCCACAGCAGCCGGTTCACCGCGGCGTTGGCCAGCATCCAGGTGCGCGGCGCCTGCAGCTCCTGGCGCGTGGCCGCGCGGTACAGCACGTCGAGCACGCCGCCGTGCGCGACCAGCACGATCAGCTCGCCCGCGTGCCGCGCCGCGAGCGCCTCGGCGCAGCGCGTGACGCGCTCGCGAAACACGAGCAGCGATTCGCCGCCCTCCGGCGCGAACACCGGATCGCGCCGGCGCCAGAGCAGCGACTGCTCGGGCCATTCGGCCTCGATCTCGGAGAAGGTGTGCCCCTGGAAGCGCCCGAACTCGCGCTCGCGCAGGCCCGGGTCGGTACGCACCGGCACGCCGGTCGCGGTGGCCAGCGCCTGCGCGGTCTCCAGCGCGCGGCGCAGGTCGCTCGAATAGATCGCGCGCACCGGCTCGTCGGCGAGCGCGGCGGCCATGCGCTGCGCCTGCCAGCGGCCGGTCGCGTCGAGCGGGATGTCGAGCTGGCCCTGTACCCGGTTCGCCCGGTTCCAGGCAGTCTGGCCGTGGCGGATCGCGAGAAGACGGGTCGCTTGCATGAGAGGTTCAGCGTGGAATGCGGATATCGACCTGGCGCGGGCCGGACGGCGGGGTCGGAAACCCCTCAAGCGCCGCGGCGAACATCACGGGAAGAATGCGTCGGCTGTCGGGCCAGGGGCCGTCGTGCACCGCGTGCGTCTCGTACACCACCTGGTGATTGTGCAGGTCGCGGATCACCACCGACACTTCGCGATGGTACCAGGGCGGCTCCGGCGGCGCGCCCCAGAAGCCGCCCCAATGGCCCCAGCCCGGACCCCAGCCATAAGGCCAGGGCGATCCCCAGGGCGAGATCATCGGCATCACCTGGGCGCTGACCTCGACCCCGTAGCGCGGGTTCTTGTCGCTCTGCTGCAGGCCGACGTTCGCCAGCGCCGGTTCGGCCATCGCCTCGAGCTCGGCCTGCGCACTGCCTTGCGCCTGCTGCGACGGCAGCCGCTCGAACCGGTAGCTCGCGCCGGCCGGCAGCGCCGCCAGCGTGGAAAAACTGCGCACGTCGCTGTCGACCAGCAGCGTGGTCGCGCAGCCGGCCAGCAGCAGGCCGAGCAGCAGCAGTGCAGTCGTGGCGAGCCGTCGCATCGAGTTCCTGTGCTTCGTTCAATCCTCTTGCAGCGCCGGCACCGTCGGCGCGAAGGTCTCCGGGTCGAACGCCCGGTCGCCTTCGCTGTCGGGCACGCCGCTGGCGCGCAGGCCCCGGAAGTCATGCAGCGCCGAATCCATCAGGTGCGAGGGCACGACGTGCTGCAGCGCATGGGCCATGTTTTCGATCCGGCCCGGGTGCTTCTTGTTCCATTCGCGCAGCATCGCGCCGACCTGCTTGCGCTGCAGGTTGTCCTGGCTGCCGCACAGCGTGCACGGGATGATCGGGAACTTGCGGTGCTCGGCCCAGCGCGCGAGGTCTTCCTCGGGCACGTAGGCGAGCGGGCGGATCACGATGTGGCGGCCGTCGTCGCTGACCAATTTGGGCGGCATGCCCTTCAGCTTGCCGGCGAAGAACAGGTTCAGAAAGAACGTCTGCAGCATGTCGTCGCGGTGGTGGCCGAGCGCGATCCGGGTCGCTCCGAGTTCGTCGGCGACCCGGTACAGGATGCCGCGGCGCAGCCGGCTGCACAGGCTGCACAGCGTCTTGCCCTCGGGGATCACGCGCTTGACGATGCTGTAGGTGTCCTGGTTCTCGATGTGGAACGGCACGCCGATGCCGCGCAGGTACTCGGGCAGCACGTGCTCGGGAAAGCCGGGCTGCTTCTGGTCCAGGTTCACCGCCACCAGTTCGAAGCGCACCGGCGCGCGCGCCTGGAGTTTGAGCAGGATGTCGAGCAGGCCGTAGCTGTCCTTGCCGCCGGAGACGCAGACCATCACCCGGTCGCCTTCCTCGATCATCGCGTAGTCGGCGATCGCGCGACCGACCTCGCGGCACAGGCGCTTCTCGAGCTTCTTCGTCTCGCGCTCGGCGCGCGGGTCCGTGCGTTCGAGCGACGCGGCCTCGTCGGCGATGGGTTGCGCGATCGTGGGCGCATTCATTTGCGCGTTCATCTTTGCTTCCTTGCTGTTGCGTGAGCGCGGCGAGCTACGGCCTGCGCTCACCACTGCCCGGTCTCGACCCGGATCGCGACTTCGCAGTCGTCGAAGATCTCGAGCTTCGCGATCTTCACCCGCACGCCCAGCACGCCCGGCAGCGTCATCAGCCGATGCGCGAGCCGGCCGATCATCGATTCGAGCAGATTCAGGTGCTCGGCCGTGCACTCCTCGATCACGATGCGGCGCACCTTGCGGTAGTCGAGCACATGGGTGATCTCGTCGTCGCGCGGCAGCAGCGGCTGGGTGCCGAGATTCAGTTCGGCGTCGACCCGGATCGGCTGCGGCCGGCTCTTCTCGTGGTCGAGGATGCCGAGACTCGCGTCGAAGCGCAGCCCGGTCAGCGACAGGATCTGCTGGCCTTTGGTGTTGAACATGGTGGGGGCCCGTCCGCGGTTGTCGCCGCAGCGCGCATGCGGCCTACATCATCGAGAAATCGCGCTCGAAGCGCATCAGGTGCTGGCCGCCGTCGACCAGCAGCGTGGTGCCGGTCAGCGACGCGTTCTCCAGCGCGAACTTCACGGTCTGCGCGACGTCGCCCGGCGTCGACGAGCGCCCGAGCGGCGACAGCCGGTGCAGCGTCTCGAATTTCTCGGGGCTCAGCATGGTGCTGGTCAGCGTCAGGCCGGGCGCGACGCCGACCACGCGCAAGCGCGGCGCGAGCGCGAGCGCGAGCAGCTGGTTCGCGGCCTCGAGCGCGGCCTTGGACAGGGTGTAGCTGAAGAAGTCCGGGTTCGGGTTCCACAGCTTCTGGTCGAGCAGGTTCACCACCGCGCCCTGCACGTCGGGCTCGGTCGCGGCACGCGCTTCGAGGTGCTGGTGCAGCGCGCGCGCGAGCAGCACCGGCGCGCCGGTGTTGCAGCGCCAATGCGCCTCCATCTGAGCGAAGCCGAAGGTGGCGGCGGTGTCGTGCGCGAACAGCGAGGCGTTGTTGACCACCGCGTCGACCGCGCCGAAATGCGCGACCACGCGCGGCAGCAGCGCCAGCGTGGCCGTCTCGTCCGCAAGATCTGCATCAAAAGCGGCGCTAGCGCCCGCCAATCGTTCACAGTCAGCTACTGTTTCAATAGCATCTGTGCGCGAGCCGCGGTAGTGCACCGCGACCTGCCAGCCGGCGGCGGCAAGCGCCAGCGCGATCTCGCGGCCCAGACGCCGGGCCGAGCCGGTGACGAGGACGGTGCGCGGGCGCTCTAGGTCGGGCATAGGGCGGACATTCGCGGACAATCGGATGCGTGACGGACGTAGTACGTAGTTTAACGGGCGACTTAACCGGCGACCTCTTGCGGCGGATCGCCGCGGAGATCGCGGCAAAGGGCGGCTGGATCGGCTTCGAGCGCTTCATGGAGCTCGCGCTCTACAGCCCCGGCCTGGGCTATTACGCAAACGCGTCGCCGAAGTTCGGCACCGGGCTGCAGGGCAGCGATGGCAGCGACTTCGTGACCGCGCCCGAGATGACGCCGCTGTTCGGCCGCGCGCTCGCGCTGCAGATCAGGGAGGCGCTCGCGGTCACCGGCACGCGCGAGATCTGGGAGTTCGGCGCCGGTACCGGCGCGCTGGCCGCGCAGCTGCTGGGCGCGCTCGAAGGCGCGGTCGAGCGCTACCACATCGTCGACCTGTCCGGCGCGCTGCGCGAACGCCAGTGGCTGCGCCTGTCCGGCGAACTGCAACGCGTGCAATG
>JAFECV010000107.1 GCA_018241985.1 Pseudomonadota bacterium
GCCATCACGGCGGTGCTGCTCGCGGTGTTCGTGCCTTCGGCGCTGCAGTCGGGCTCGACCGGCATCATCTACCGCCAGTTCGCGCTGACGATCGCGGTGTCGATGTTCTTTTCGGCGTTCCTCGCATTGACTTTCACGCCGGCCCTGTGCGCGAGCTACCTGAAACCGGAACACGAGCGAAAGAAGAACGTTCTGTTTCGCAGGTTCAACGACGTGTTCGGCTGGACGCATCGCACCTACATCGGCCACGTGGGCCACGCGGTGCGCCACGCTCCGCGCTGGATGGTGGTGTTCCTCGCGGTGGCGGTGGCGGCCGGGTTCTTCTACGCCAGGCTACCGGGCAGCTTTCTGCCGCAGGAGGACCAGGGCTACCTGCTGGCCATGGTGCAATTGCCGCCGGGGGCGACCAAGCAACGCAGCGAAGCGGTCATGCGGCAAGTGTGGGGCGTGCTCCGGAAGAATCCCGAGATCGAGCACGCGCTGGACATCGTCGGCTTCAGCCCGGTCGGCTCGGGTGAAAACAATGGCATGGCGTTCATTCAGTTGACGGACTGGAGCAAGCGCAAGCTCACAGCCGAGCAGTTGATTCCGCGGCTGAACGCGCAACTGCACGGAGACATCCGGGATGCGTCCGTCGTCGTGGTCAACTTGCCGACGGTGCACGGCCTCGGGCAGTTCGGCGGTTTCGACATGTACCTGGAAGACACCGGCGGCCTCGGGCGTACGGCGCTCAGCCAGGCGCTCGAGACGGTGCTGACCAAAGCCAAGCAGGACAAGGTGCTGGTCAACGTGCGGCCGAATGAGTTGCCGCCCTCGGCGCAGCTCGATTTCAGCATCGATCGCGTGCAGGCGGCGTCGATGGGCCTGTCGGCGACCGACGTGGCGAATGCGGCGAGCCTGATGCTGGCCCCCACCCAGGTCGGCCAGATGTTTGCCGAAGGGCGCGTCAAGTTCGTGATGGTGCAGGCGGCGGCACCCTACCGCATGAGCCGCTCGGCGTTCAACGGTTTCTATACGCCCAGCAGCACGCAGAAAAATCCGGACGGCACGCCGGCGATGATCCCGATTTCCAGCGTGATCAAGAGCCACTGGGAACTCGTTTCGCCGTCGCTCGCGCGTTTCAACGGCAACCCGGGCATCGAGGTCGTGGGCGATGCCGCTCCCGGCTACGCGTCGGGCCAGGCGATGGATGCCATGCGGAACATCGTGGCGCGCGATTTGCCGCGCGGTTTCGGTTTCGACTGGGCCGGAGAGTCGTTTCAGGAGGTGGCGTCGAGCAGCGGCGCACCCATGCTGATGGCGCTCTCGATCCTGGTGGTGTTCCTGGCGCTCGCGGCCCTCTACGAAAGCTGGTCGGTGCCGGTGGCCGTGCTGCTGATCGTGCCGCTGGCACTGCTCGGCACCGTGCTGTTCACGATGGGGCGCGGGCTCGCCAACGACGTGTTCTTCAAGATCGGCCTGGTGACCGTGATCGGCCTGGCCGCCAAGAACGCCATCCTGATCATCGAATACGCCGTCGCGGCACAAGCGGAAGGGAAGACCTTGCGCGAAGCCGTCGTCACCGCCGCCCATCTGCGCTTCCGCCCCATCCTGATGACGTCGTTCGCCTTCATCCTGGGCGTGTTTCCGCTCTTCGTTTCGACCGGCGCCGGCGCCAACGCGCGCCACGCCATCGGCACCGGCGTGATCGGCGGCCTGCTGTTCGCGACGATCTTCGGGCTGCTGCTGATCCCGGTGTTCTACGTGATCGTGCGCAGGTTGTGCGGCGACAAGCTCGACGGATCGGGAGCGGCCGCAACGGAAACCGGCAGCGGAGGCCCGGCTAGCGCGCCAGAGCCGCCTTGACCGTGGCCGACACCTGACTCATGTCGGCGCGGCCGGCGAGCCGGGTTTTCACGGCGCCCATCACGCGGCCCATGTCGCCGGGGCCGCTCGCGCCCAACTCGTCGACGATCGCACGCACCTCGGCCGCGATCTCGTCGGCGCCGAGCCGCGCCGGCAGGTAGCCCTCGAGCACCGCGACCTCGGCTGCTTCCTTGTCGGCCAAGTCGGTGCGGCCGGCCTGGGAGAACGCGGCGATCGAGTCGCGCCGCTGCTTGATCAGCTTGTCGACGAGCGCGACCACCACCGCATCGTCGGCGACGATGCGTTCGTCGACCTCTTTCTGCTTGATCGCCGCCAGCAGCAGCCGGATCGTGCCGAGACGCGCGCTGTCCTTCGCGCGCATCGCGGTCTTCATGTCTTCGGTGATCTGGTCCTTGAGTGCCATGTCCGGCTCCTGTGTTCATCGCGCGATCCGGCCCGCGGAACGCGCAGTGCCAACGAAAAAGGCCCGCCAGAGCATCCCCGGGCGAGCCCCATCTGACCGCCGTCGCCGTCATCGGCGGGCCGCGCGGGCGGCCGTTCGATGGTTAGCGCAGGCTGTCCTGGCGTCGTCGACTCAGTACAGCTTTTTCGGCAGCTGCATCGAGCGGATGCGCTTGTAGTTGCGCTTGACCGCGGCCGCCTTCTTGCGCTTGCGCTCGGACGTGGGCTTCTCGTAGAACTCGCGCGCGCGCAGCTCGGTCAGCAGCCCGAGTTTTTCGATGGTGCGCTTGAAGCGGCGCAGGGCCACGTCGAACGGCTCGTTTTCTTTCAGACGGATGGCGGTCATCGGCGAAGGGTGTCCAAACTGTGTCGACTAAGGGGCTGGCCGGCTCCTCCGGCCCGCCTTGTGCGACGGTCTACTCAAACGTTCTCTGTCCCCGGGGTTTTGCGCCAGGGGGCAAGGCCTGTGAAACCGCGTATTGTAACCGGTCCGGCGCGGCCCCGCCGGGGTACCGGTGGCCCGTACTTCAACGCGCTTTCAGCGCACCGGCAGCGCCTCGCCGCAGGCATGGGCGCTGGCCCAGGCCCACTGGAAGTTGTAGCCGCCGAGCCAGCCGGTGATGTCGACCACCTCGCCGATGAAGTACAGGCCCGGCTGCGCCTTCGCCTCCATCGTCTGTTGCGACAGCGCGTCGGTGGCGACGCCGCCCTGCGTGACCTCGGCCTTCTTGTAACCCTCGGTGCCGGTCGGCGTGACCTCCCAGCGCGACAGCCGCTCGGCCAGGAGCGCGAGCGCCTTGTCCGGCGCTTCGTTGATCGCACGCTGCCACTTGGGCCGCTGGCCGGCCCAGGCGTCGGCGAGCCGGGCCGGCAGCAGCGCGGCGAGCTCGTTCGCGATCCGTTTCTTCGACTGTGCCTTTGCCTGCGCCAGCGCGCTGCGCAGATCGACGCCCGGCGCCAGGTCGATCACGAGCGGGTCGCCGGTGCGCCAGTAGTTCGAGATCTGCAGCACCGCCGGGCCCGACAGGCCGCGGTGCGTGAACAGCAGGTCCTCGTCGAACGCAATGTGCGGGCCGGCGCCGTCGGCGCGGATGCGCACCGGCAGCGCCAGCCCGGCCAGTTGCGCGTACGGCGCCCAGGCATCGCCGTCGAAGGTCAGTGGCACCAGGCCCGGACGCGGCTCGACCACCTTCAGGCCGAACTGGCGCGCGACGCGGTGGCCGAGATCGCTCGCGCCAATCTTCGGAATCGACAGCCCGCCGGTCGCGATCACCAGGCTGCGGGCGGCGACGGTGCCGCGATCGCTATTGATTTCGTAGCTACCTGCGCCCGCCCCATCTGCGCTTGCGGCCAAAAACCTTATCGAATGCAGTGCGCAGGGCTGCCAGCGCTCGACCCGGCCGGCCGCGCATTCGGCCAGCAGCATGTCGATGATCTGCTGCGAGGAGCCGTCGCAGAACAGCTGCCCCTTGTGCTTTTCATGCCAGGCGATGCCGTGGCGTTCCACCAGCGCGATGAAATGCTCGGGCGTGTAGCGCGCCAGCGCCGAGCGGCAGAACGGCGGATTCGCCCCGACGAAATGCCGGTGCGGCGCGTTCGGGTCGAGGTCGCGGTTCGTGAAGTTGCAGCGCCCGCCGCCCGAGATGCGGATCTTCTCGGCGACCCGTTCCGCGTGGTCGATCAGCAAGACGTTGAGGCCGCGCTGGCCGGCGACGGCGGCGCAGAACAGGCCAGCGCCGCCGGCACCGACGATCACGGCGTCATAGAACGGGGTGGACAAGGGGAGGCGGTCGGCGGCGGTTCTGAGCGGCGATTGTCGCCGAGCCGGCGCGCGGCAGGCGCGCCGGCTGCAGCGCGGAGCGCCCGGGCTATAGGCGAAGGCCGTTCCGCTTTCTAGAATGCGACCCATGACCCCAGGCTCGCACCGGCTCAGCATGACCGTCCTGATGTCGCCCGAGATGGCGAACTTCTCCGGCAACGTGCACGGCGGCGCGGTGCTGCGCCTGCTCGACCAGGTGGCCTACGCCTGCGCGAGCCGCTATTCGGGCCGCTACGTGGTCACGCTCAGCGTCGACCAGGTGAACTTCCTGCAGTCGATCCACGTCGGCGAGCTGGTCACCTTCCTCGCCAGCGTGAACTACACCGGGCGCTCGTCGCTCGAGGTCGGGATCAAGGTGGTCGCCGAGGGCATCCGCACGCAGGTGATGCGGCATGTGAACAGCTGCTTCTTCACGATGGTCGCGATGGACGACGACGGCCGTCCGACCGCGGTGCCGCCGCTCGCGCCGGCAACGCCCGACGAGCGGCGCCGCTGGGAGGGCGCGCTGCTGCGCCGCGAGCTGCGGCGCGAGCAGGCGCAGCGCTTCGAGGCGATCCGCGTGGCCGCCGCGGCTGCGGCGCCGTCGCAGCCGTAGTCATGCGGCGATAGGGCGATAGGGCGGTCAGCGGCCCGTTTCCGCCGCCTGTTTCAGCCCGCCTGCCCAGCCTTTATTCAGCGTTCCGTTCAGCGCTCCGTTCAGCGCTGCGCCGCGCTTGCGACCGGTTCGCGCACGTCGCCTGCGATCGCCGCGATGCCGCGCAGCACGTCGCCGATCACGATCACCGAAGGGCTGGCCAGCTGCTCGCGGACGATCGTGCGCTGCAGTTCGGCGAGCGTGGTGAGCGCATGGCGCTGGTTGGCCAAGCTGGCGTGCTGGATCACCGCGGCTGGCGTGTCGCCGGGGAGCCCCTGCAGCAGTTCGCGCTGGATGCGCGCGGCGCCGCGCATGCCCATGTAGATCACCAGCGTGAGCCGCGCGTCGCGCGCGGTCGCGGCGAGCTGGCGCCAGTCGATGGCCGCGTCGCCGCCTTCCTCTTCTCGCTGCGCATGCCCGGTGACGAACACCACGCCGTGCGCATGCTCGCGGTGCGTCAGCGGCGCGCCGAGCGCGCTCACCGCCGCCAGCCCCGCGGTGATGCCGTTCACGACGGAGGCGGCGACGCCGGCTTCGCGCAGCCGCTCGACCTCCTCGCCGCCGCGGCCGAAGATGAACGGGTCGCCACCCTTCAATCGCACCACCGTCTCGCCTTCGCGCGCGGCCAGGATCATCAGCTTCTCGATGAACGCCTGCGGCGTGCTCCTGCAGCCGCCGCGCTTGCCGACGCGGACGATGCGGGCACGCGGGGACGCATGGGCCAGCACGCCGTCTGAGACCAGGTCGTCGACCAGCAGCACGGTCGCCGAGGCGATCGCGCGCACGGCCTTGAGCGTCAGCAGCTCCGGGTCGCCCGGGCCGGCGCCGACCAGCGTCACGCGGCCGGGGGCCGACGCTTCTGTGGCTTGCTTGTCGATGGGGTTCATCGCGTCTCCGTCAACTGAAGAATGAGTTCGACCTGCCGCGCGATCGGCGCCGGCACCGGTTCGCGGCCGGCCAGCACCGCGCGGGTGTAGGCGACGGTGCCGGCGACGTCGTCGGCCGCAGGCAGCGGCGGCGGCGCACCCGATGAACCGCTCTGCGCCTCTTGCAGCAGCACGCGCCGGCCCGCGCGGAACGCCGTCATCTGCGGCAGCCGGCGCGGGTCGGCCACCGGTTCGCCCTCGGTGCCGCGCAGCAGCAGCGCGTGGGCCTGGGTCAGCTCGAACACCGCGCCCATCGCCTTTGCATACTCGGGGTGCGTGTAGCTCGCGACGATCAGGCTCGCGCCTTCGCAGGGGTTCATCTGCTTGACCAGGCTGTGCGCCGGGTTGCGCAGCCCGATCGTGCGCCGCACCTCGAGCAGCCGCGCGAGGCCCGCGCAAAGCAGCGGCGTGGGAACGAACGCGATCTCGCCGGGCGCTATTGGTTCGATAGCGCTCCGTGCAGGAATATCCAGCGCTTCCAGCAGTTCTTTCGTATAAAGCCGGCGCTCCTCGGTGGCCATGCCGTGGACCAGCACCGGCAGCCCTGCGCGCGCGATCAGCATGGCGAGCAGCGGCGTCAGCAGCGCAAGGCGGCGCGCGCCGTTGTAGCTGGGCAGCACGACGACGGGACGGGACGACGCCGGCAGCCGGGTGAGCCGCGCCTCGGTCGCGTCGAGGAAGCCGGCCATCTCATCCGCCGTCTCGCCCTTGATCCGCATCGCGACGCAGAACGCGCCGACCTCGAGGTCGCTCGCCCGGCCGTCCAGGATCAGGCCGAACAGGTCGGCGGCGCGCGCCCGATCGAGCGGCCGTGCGCCGTCCCGGCCACGGCCGATCTCTCTCAGGTAATGCGCGATCGCCATCGGTGGATTGTGTGGGATCGTTGATGATTTCTGGTTATGAGCTCATGCCGGCTCAGGCACGCTGCTCGCGCGGATCAGCGCGCGCAGCTCGGGCACGCAGGAGCCGCACTGGGTGCCGCATTTGAGTGCCGCCTGCAGCGACGCGAGGCGCGCGTCCTCGCTGCCGGCGGTGGCGGCCAGGTGGCCGCGGATCGCCTCAAGCCCGACGTCGTGGCAGCTGCACACCTGGCGGCCGCGCGGCGGCGGCGTGGCCGGTGCGCGCGCCCCGGGCGCGAGCAGCAGCCGGCCGTAGGCCTGCGCCGGCAGCTCGCCTTCGAGCAGCGGCCGCAGCCAGCGTTCGGCTTCGGTGTCGCCGGCCAGCAGGAACGCGTCGAGGCGGCGCTCGCCGGCTAGATGGGATGCGCCCAGGCGCTGCGCGCCGGCCGCGTGCGCGAGCCTTGCCGCGCGGCGCTGGCCGCGGCGGGCGTCGGCGTAGCGCAGCACGTCGGGGCCGTCCAGCTCCAGCAGCGCCTCGATCGCGGCGAGCACCCGGGCGTCGCCCGCCTCGTAGCCGGCCGCGCGAAACAGCAGCCCGCCGCGGCTGCTCCCGAACGGCACGCAACTGGCGAACGCGAACGC
>JAFECV010000108.1 GCA_018241985.1 Pseudomonadota bacterium
ATGCTGTGGGATGTGTTCTGCAAGGTCGTCGACAACTTCGGCGACATCGGCGTGTGCTGGCGCCTCGCCGCCGACCTCGCTGCGCGCGGCGAGCAGGTGCGGCTCTGGGTCGACGACGCGTCGGCGCTGGCCTGGATGGCGCCGGAAGGCAGCGCGGGCGTCACGGTGCTGCCCTGGGCGCAGGCGGCGCATCCCGTGGGCCTGCCGCCGCCCGACGTGCTGGTGGAAGCGTTCGGCTGCCCGATTGCTCCTGAATACATAGCGCACTGCACAGATTCCAAGCTGACTGCAGCCCGAAAACGCCTCTGGATCAACCTCGAATACCTGTCCGCCGAGCCGTTCGCCGAGCGCAGCCATGGCCTGCCGTCGCCGGTGCTGGGCGCGCCCGGCCTCGCCAAGTTCTTCTTCTACCCGGGCTTCACCGAGCGCACCGGCGGGCTGCTGCGCGAGCCTGACCTGCCGGCGCGCCAGCGCGGGTTCGACCGCGCGGCGTGGCTGGCGCGCTTCGGTATTCCGGCTGCCGGAGATCGGCTGATCTCGCTGTTCTGCTACGAGCCGCCGGCCCTGCCCGCGCTGCTGCGCCAGCTTGCCGGCGGGCCTGCGCGCGCGCGCCTGCTGGTCACCGCCGGCCGCGCGAGCGCCGCTTGCCTGGCCGCGCTGGCACGGCTGGATGCGGACGCGCCCGAATGGAACGACCGCGGCATGCTCGCCGTTCACTTCCTGCCGACGCTGACGCAGCGCGACTACGACCATCTGCTGTGGGCCTGCGAGCTGAACTTCGTGCGCGGCGAGGATTCGCTGGTGCGCGCGCTCTGGGCCGGCAAGCCGTTCGTCTGGCAGATCTATCCGCAGCAGGACGGCGCGCATTTCCGCAAGCTCGGCGCGTTCCTGGACTGGCTGGCTGCGCCGGCCAGCTGGCGCAGCTTTCATCTGGCGTGGAACGGTGCGGCTGAGGGCGGCGGACTGCCCGCGCTGGACGCGCAGGACTGGGCCAGTGCCGGGCAGACCGCGCAGGCCGCGCGGGCGCGGCTGCTGGCACAGCCCGATCTGACGACCCGGCAGCTGCGCTTCGTGCGCGAGAAAGTTAGAATGTAGGGCTCGCTGGAATGCGGCGGGGAATGCCGCCGATGTGGCCCACCCTGGTTTGCCGTGTGCCTTCGCACCCGCTACCCGCCCCTTGCGGTGACTTTCCGCCCAGCGCCCACTCTGCAACCGACCCAGTTTCCAAAGACCGCCTGAACCCATGAAAATCGCTCAAGAAATCCGCGCCGGCAACGTGATCATGCAGGGCAAGGACCCGATGGTCGTGCTCAAGACCGAATACAGCCGCGGCGGCCGCAACTCGGCCACCGTGCGCATGAAGCTCAAGAGCCTGCTGAACAACTTCAACACCGAAGTCGTGTTCAAGGCCGACGACAAGATGGACCAGATCGTGCTCGACAAGAAGGACTGCACCTACTCGTACTTCGCCGAGCCGATGTACGTCTGCATGGACGCCGAATACAACCAGTACGAGGTCGAAGCCGAGAACATGGGCGACACGCTGAACTACCTCGAAGACGGCATGCCGCTCGAAGTCGTGTTCTACGAGGGCAAGGCGATCTCGGTCGAACTGCCGACCAGCGTCGAGCGCGAAATCACCTGGACCGAGCCGGCCGTCAAGGGCGACACCTCGGGCAAGGTGCTCAAACCCGCGAAGATCGCGACCGGCTTCGAGGTCGGCGTGCCGATCTTCGTCGCGCAGGGCGACCGCATCGAGATCGACACCCGTACCGGGGAATACCGGCGCCGCGTCTGAACGCTCGCCGCCGTGAACGAAGGCCCCTTTCGGGGCCTTTTTCGCATCTGCTCGTTCGCCGCATGGCTGGCGCCGAGCCCGCCGGCGCCAATCCGGCAGACAATCGCAGCCCATGGACGACACCCCACAGAAACTGAACGAGCGCCGGCTCGCCGACGCCTGGGTCGAACTGCAGCACACGGCCGAGGCCACGCCGCCGCCGCCCGATGCGACGCTCCTCGCATTCGCCGACCCCGAATTCCTGATGCGGCGCGAGACCCGCGGCATCCGCTTCGAGCTCGAGCTGCTCAAGCCGGACCTCGAGCAGCAGGCGCAGGGCATAGAAAACACCGTGGTGATCTACGGAAGCGCCCGCGTGATCGAGCCGCAGGCCGCCGAGGCCGCGCTGGCGCAGGCGCGCGCCGACGGCAATGCGCGCGCGATCGCGGTCGCCGAGCGCCAGCTGCGCAACTCGCACTATTACGAGCAGGCGCGGCTGGTCGCGCGGCTGGTCGCCGGCTACGGCGCGCAAAGGCCGCACGAGGAACGGCTGTTCATCTGCACCGGCGGCGGACCCGGCATCATGGAGGCGGCGAACCGCGGCGCGCACGAGATGGGCGCGCGCAGCGTCGGCCTGAACATCGCGCTGCCGCACGAGCAGCATTCGAACCCCTACGTGACGCCGTCGCTGTGCTTCACGTTCCACTACTTCGCGCTGCGCAAGATGCACTTCATGATGCGCGCGAAGGCGCTGGTGGTGTTTCCCGGCGGGTTCGGCACGCTCGACGAGCTGTTCGAGGTGATCACGCTGGTGCAGACGAAGAAGGCCAAGCCGGTGCCGATCATCCTGTTCGGATCGGACTACTGGAAGCGGCTGTGCAACTTCCAGATGCTGGTCGAGGAAGGCGCGATCTCGCCCGAGGACCTGAACCTGTTCACCTTCGTCGACGACCCGCAGGCCGCGTGGGAGACGATCCGCGCGTTCTACAAGCTCTGAACCGGCCCCGCGGGCACGGGGCATGCCGCGGCAGCGGCTTCGGGAATTTTTCGTCGGTGTCCGAAAAAACCGACACCATGGGATTTTTCGCGGTGCTAATTTCGCGCCACCCTGCGAAGAACCCCATGGAGCCGATATGCCCAAGACCCTGATCGAACCGTTCCGCATCAAGAGCGTGGAACCGATCCGCATGACGACCCGCGCCGAGCGCGAACGCTGCCTGGAAGAGGCCAGGCTCAATGTCTTCAAGCTGCGCGCGGAAGACGTGCTGATCGACTGGCTGACCGATTCGGGCACCGGCGCGATGTCGAGCCGCCAATGGGGCGCGATCATGGAGGGCGACGAAAGCTACGCCGGCGCCCGCAGCTTCTACCGGCTCGAGAAGGTGATCCAGGACCTCACCGGCATGCGGCATTTCGTGCCCACGCACCAGGGCCGCGCCGCCGAGAAGGTGCTGTTCACCGCCGTGTGCAAGAAGGGCGATCTCGTGCCCAGCAACTGCCACTTCGACACCACCCGCGCCAACCTCGAATACCTGGGCGTCGAAGCGGTGGACCGGGTCATCGCCGAGGGTCTGCAGCCGGCGTTGGTGCATCCGTTCAAGGGCAACATCGACCTGGCGCGCGTAGAAGCCCTGCTGCGCAAGGAAGGCCATCGCATCCCGTTCGGCATGCTCACCGTCACGAACAACACCGGCGGCGGCCAGCCGGTCGCGATGGCGAACATCCGCGCCTACGCGGCGCTGCTGAAAAAACACGGCAAGCCCTTCATCATGGACGTGTGCCGCTTCGCGGAAAACGCGATGTTCATCAAGATGCGCGAGCCGGGCTACGAGAACACGCCGATCCGCGACATCGCGCGCGAGATGTTCTCGTACGCCGATGGCGCGACCATGAGCGCGAAGAAGGACGGCATGGTCAACATCGGCGGCTTCATCGTGCTGCGCAGCGACGAGTGGCTCGACGCGGTGCGCAACGACCTGATCATGATGGAAGGGTTCCCGACCTACGGCGGCATGGCGGGGCGCGACCTCGAAGCGCTGGCCGTGGGGCTGGAAGAAGGCATCGACGAAGACTATCTGCGCTATCGCCTGCGCACCGCCGAATACCTCGGCGAACGGCTGGAGGCGAACGGCGTCGGCTTCGTCAAGCCGACCGGCGGTCACGCGGTGTACATCGATGCGCGCTCCGTGCTGCCCGACATGCCGATCGCGCACTACCCCGCCTGGGCCCTGTGCAATGCGCTGTACCTCGAAGGCGGCATCCGCGGCGTCGAGGTCGGCTCGGTCATGTTCGGCCGGCGGCTGGACGACGGCACCGAGACCTACCACGCGATGGAACTGGTGCGGCTGGCGTTCCCGCGCCGCATGTACACGCAGTCGCACTTCGACTATGCGGCCGAGGTGATCGCCGAAGTCAAGCAGAAGGCGGGGCAGATCCGCGGCGTGAAGATCGCGAGGCAGCCCCGGTTCCTGCGCCACTTCACCAGCGAATTCGACTGGGTGTAGGACCACCCCCAGTCTTCGCGCACTGCGTGTCGCTCCGCCAACCCCCCTTGCAGGGGGCGCACCCAGCGGCCTGGCCAAGCCAGCTCCGCGGGTGCCCGCGAACGGCCTGCTCCGCGGCCTTTTGCTCCTTTGGGTTTCGTGCGTTGCCGGTAGTGCACGGTGCCGTGAACAGCTAAGCTGCCCGCCCCGCCTCGCGCTTCTGCGCGTGGTAGCGTCCGGTGCCGCGCGAGATCACACGATCGTTTGGCACGATGTCGCCGGGCTGGTAGTCGTCGGCCTTGACCACCCGCTGGTAGTACGGGTCGAAGTCGATCTGCGCCAGCGCCAGCAGGTCGTCCAGCTTGTCGACGACGAAATAGGTCTCCTGAAAGTCGTCGATGCGGTAGAGCGTGCGCATCACCCGTTCCAGTTCGAAGCCGATGCGGTTCGGCGACGCGTCCTCGATCGAAAACCGGGTCTCGGTTGCCGAGGACACGATGCCCGCGCCGTAGATGCGCAGCCCCTCGCTCTGGCGCACCAGCCCGAATTCGACCGTGTACCAGTAGACGCGCGCCAGCTTCTCGAGCACGCCCAGCCCCTTCGCGCGCAGGCCGCCCTTGCCGTACGCCTCGATGAACTCGGCGATCACCGGGTTCGCCAGCATCGGGGCGTGGCCGAACACGTCGTGAAAGACGTCCGGCTCCTCCAGGTAGTCGAGTTCATCGGGCTTGCGGATGAACTGGCCCGCGGGGAAACGCCGGTTCGCCAGGTGCTCGAAGAACACGTCGTCCGGCACCAAGCCCGGCACCGCGACGATCTGCCAGCCGGTGCGCTTCATCAGGATGTCGGAGAGCTGCTCGAAGTTCGGAATCCGGTCCGGCGTGATCGGCAACTCGTTCATGCCGCGGACGAATTCGTCGCAGGCGCGCCCGGGCAGCAGCCGGCGCTGGCGCTCGAACAGCGTCTTCCAGACCGCGTGCTCCTCGGCGGTGTAGTGGGACCAGCCCTGGTCGATCGTCCAGTCCGGCCGCTCCGGCTGGTACGAGCCGGTGGCGAGGCCGTGCTTCGCGGACGCGTTGTGTTGAGGTTGCATCGGTCGCACTCCCCGTTTCGATCCATCGCCGCGCCCTGCCCGGCGCGCGGACGGCCCCGGACTATTCCACCTTGATCGCGCCGCGGCGCACCTGGTCGCGCTCGAGCGATTCGAACAGCGCCTTGAAGTTGCCTTCGCCGAAGCCGTCGTCGCCCTTGCGCTGGATGAACTCGAAGAACACCGGCCCGAGCATGGGCTGCGAGAAGATCTGCAGCAGCAGGCGCTTCTGCCCGCCCTTGGTCGAGCCGTCGAGCAGGATGCCGCGGCTCTGCAGGTCGGGCACGTTCTCGCCGTGGCCCGGCAGGCGCTCGGCGAGCATTTCGTAGTAGATGTCGTTCGGCGCGGTCAGCACCGGCACGCCGGCCAGCTGCAGCTTGTCGACCGCGTCGAAGATGTCGTCGGCGAGCAGCGCGATGTGCTGGATGCCCTCGCCGTTGAACTGCATCAAAAATTCCTCGATCTGGCCGCCGCCCTGCTTCGCCTCTTCGTTCAGCGGGATGCGGATCTTGCCGTCGGGCGCGGTCATCGCCTTCGACGTGAGCCCGGTGTACTCGCCCTGGATGTCGAAGTAGCGGATCTCGCGGAAGTTGAACAGCTTCTCGTAGAAGCCAGCCCAGTAGGCCATGCGGCCGCGGTAGACGTTGTGCGTCAGGTGGTCGACGATGCGGAAGCCATGGCCCTTCGGATGGTGCTCCACACCGGGCAGGAACTCGAAGTCGATGTCGTAGATCGACTTGCCGTCCTCGAAGCGGTCGATCAGGTACAGCGGCGCGCCGCCGATGCCCCTGATCGCCGGCAGGCGCAGTTCCATCGGCCCCGTGGCAATGTCCACTGGCTGCGCGCCCAGCTCGATCGCGCGCCGGTAGGCCTTGTGCGAGTCCTTGACACGGAACGCCAGGCCGCAAGCCGAGGGGCCATGCTCGGCGGCGAAGAAGGCGGCCTGGCTCTTCGGCTCGCGGTTGATGATGAAGTTGATGTCGCCCTGGCGGTACAGCGCCACGTCCTTGGAGCGGTGCTCGGCCACCAGCGTGAAGCCCAGCTTCTCGAACAAGGGCTCCAGCACGCCGGCCTGGGGCGAGGCGAATTCGACGAACTCGAAGCCCATCAGGCCCATCGGGTTTTCGAAGAGATCGGTCATCTTTCAGTCTCCTGGCGCCGGTCGGCGGCAATGGGTAGCGGCGATGGATGCCGGGTCGGCAGTCGCCTAGCTTAACTCTGAGCGCGCGCCCGCACGAAGAACGGTGTTGATGGGACGGTACATGGCGCGGTTCATTCGTCGCCGCTCGCGGCTTGTGCATCGCCGCCCTGCTGCGCGACGAGCTGCGCAGCCTGCGGCTGCGGCAGCGCCTCCACCGTCTTCAGCGCGCGCCCCATCGCGCGGCTGCGCACTTCGGCGCTGTCGATCGTGTTCAGCACGGTCTGCGTCTGCGACTTGACGCGCGCAAGCACGTCGCCGAATTTTCCGAATTCGGTCTTGACCGCGCCCAGCACCTGCCAGACCTCGCTGCTGCGCTTCTCCAGCGCGAGCGTGCGAAACCCCATCTGCAGGCTGCTGAGCATCGCCAGCAGCGTCGTGGGCCCGGCCAGCGTGACCCGGTGCTCGCGCTGCAACGCGTCCATCAGGCCGGGGCGGCGCAGCACCTCGGCGTACAGCCCTTCGCTCGGCAGGAACATGATCGCGAAGTCGGTGGTGTGCGGCGGCTCCACGTACTTCTCGGCGATCGCCTTCGCCTCGAGGCGGATGCGCGCCTCCAGCGCCTTGGCGGCCGCGTCGGCCCCCGCCGCATCGGCGCGCTGCTGCGCGTC
>JAFECV010000109.1 GCA_018241985.1 Pseudomonadota bacterium
AGCCTACGAGGGCGCGCTCAAATACGCCGGCAATCCCGAGATGATCTCGCGCACCCATTTCGCGCGATTCCTGGTCGAGTCGGGCGTGTGCCGCGACACGCACGAGGTGTTCCGCCGCTACCTGACCGAAGGCAAGCCCGGCTTCGTGCCGCACCGCTGGGCGACGCTGGCCGACGCGGTGCTGTGGATCGGGCAGGCCGGCGGCATGGCGGTGATCGCGCACCCGGGCCGCTACCACTTCTCCCCGACCGAGGAATACGCGCTGTTTTCCGAGTTCAAGGCGCACGGCGGGCGCGCGGTCGAAGTCGTCACCGGCAGCCACACGCCGGCCGAGTACCTGCGCTACGGCGAGATGGCGCACGAGTTCGACCTGGCCGCCTCGCGCGGCAGCGACTTCCACAGCCCGGACGAGAGCCGGATCGACCTGGGCACGCTGCCTGCGCTGCCGGACGATCTGACGCCGGTCTGGACCCTGCTGGCGGACCGCATCCAGTGAGGGCGCCCGCGTCCGAGCGCCGCCGAAGGCAGCGGCACCCGGCGGCCTGCGTGCCCGCGGCGCCGGTGCGAACAGACCGCAGGGCCCGTTATTGAGCAGGCCCCAACCCCATGGCCCAGTACTTCGAAGTCCACCCGACGAACCCGCAGCTGCGGCTGCTCAAACAGGCCGCGGCGCTGCTCGACGGCGGCGGCATCCTGGCGGTGCCGACCGACTCCAGCTATGCGCTGGTCTGCCACCTGGACGACAAGGCCGCGGCCGATCGCCTGCGGCGCATCCGCGGCGTCGACGACAAGCACCATCTGACGCTGCTGTGCCATGACCTAGGCGAACTCGCGGCCTACGCGCGCGTCGACAACCGCCAGTACCGGCTGCTGAAGATGGCCACGCCGGGGCCGTACACCTTCATCCTGGAGGCGACGCGCGAGGTGCCGCGGCGCCTGAGCCACCCGCAGCGCAAGACGATCGGCCTGCGCGTGCCGACGCACCGGGTGCTGATCGAGCTGCTCGCGCTGCACGCCGGCCCGCTGCTGGCGACCACGCTGATCCCGCCGGGGGCGACCGAGCCGCTGAACGACGCCGAGGAGATCCGCAGCCGCTTCGAGCACCAGGTGGCCGCGGTGATCGACGCCGGCGCCTGCGCGTCGCGCCCGACCACGGTGATCGACCTGACCGCGATGGGCCATGGCGGCGATCCGGTGCTGATCCGCCGCGGCGCGGGCGATCCGGTCGGCCTCGGCCTCGCGCTCTGACAGAATCGGGGTCCATGGGCGACGCTTCCAACCTGATCCAGGCCATCGCGGTCTACGCGCTGCCGGTGCTGTTCGCGATCACCGTGCACGAGGCCGCGCACGGCTATGTCGCGCATCGCTTCGGCGACGACACCGCCTGGGCGCTGGGCCGCGTCACGCTCAACCCGCTTCCGCACGTCGACCCGCTCGGCACGATCCTGATCCCGCTGGTGCTGTATTTCGCGACCGGCGGCGCGTTCCTGTTCGGCTACGCGAAGCCGGTGCCGGTGAACTTCGGCCGGCTGCGCAACCCCAAGCGCGACATGGTCTGGGTCGCGCTCGCCGGCCCCGCGGTCAACCTGCTGCAGGCGCTGCTGTGGGGCGTGCTGTTCTACCTGCTGCGCGGCGCCGGCCTGGCCGATCCGTTCCTGATGAAGATGTGCAGCGGCGGGGTGCTGGTCAACGTCGTGATGTTCGTGTTCAACCTCTTTCCGCTTCCGCCGCTCGACGGCGGCCGCATCCTGGTCGGCCTGCTGCCGTACCGGCAGGCGGCCGCGGTGTCGCGCATCGAACCCTGGGGCTTCTTCATCGTGATGGCGCTGGTGATGGTGGGCGTGGTCAATTCGCTGTGGCTGCTGCCGCTGATGCACCTGACCTACGCGCTGCTGAACCTGCTGCTGTCGCCGCTCGCCGCCCTCACCGCATCGGCTTTCCCATGAACCCGCCCCTCCGCGTCCTCACCGGCATCACCACGTCCGGCACCCCGCACCTCGGCAACTACGTCGGGGCGATCCGGCCGACGGTGCGCGCGAGCCGGCGCGCCGGCACCGAGAGCTTCCTGTTCCTCGCCGACTACCATGCGCTGATCAAGGTCGGCGACCCGAAGCGGGTGCAGCGCTCGACGCTGGAGATCGCCGCCTCGTGGCTCGCCGCCGGGCTCGACCCGACGCAGGTCACGTTCTACCGCCAGTCCGACATCCCCGAGATCCCGCAGCTCACCTGGCTGCTGACCTGCGTGACCGGCAAGGGGCTGCTGAACCGGGCGCACGCGTACAAGGCCGCGAACGACCAGAACGCCGCCGCGGGCCGCGATGCCGACGACGGCGTCACCGCCGGCCTGTTCATGTACCCGGTGCTGATGGCGGCCGACATCCTGATGTTCAATGCGCACCAGGTGCCGGTCGGGCGCGACCAGGTCCAGCACCTGGAGATGGCGCGCGACATCGCGGCCAGCTTCAACCACCTGTACGGCGAGCACCTGGTGCTGCCCGAGGCGGTGATCGAGGAAGCGGTCGCGACGCTGCCCGGCCTGGACGGGCGCAAGATGAGCAAGAGCTATGACAACACGATCCCGCTGTTCGCGCCGCGCGAGCAGCTGCGCCGCGCGATTGCCGGCATCGTGACCGACTCGCGCGCGCCGGGCGAACCCAAGGAAACACAGGGCAGCGCGCTGTACCAGATCTACCAGGCCTTTGCCGACGCCGGCGAGACCGAGGCGATGCGCCGCGCCTTTGCCGACGGCATCGCGTGGAGCGAGGTCAAGCAACGGTTGTTCGAGCGCATCGACCGGGAACTCGCACCGATGCGCGACAGCTACGAGGCGCTGATCGCGAACCCGGGCCGGGTCGAGGACATCCTGCGCGCCGGCGCCGCGAAGGCGCGCAAGCTCGCCACGCCGCTGATGGCGACGCTGCGCGAAGCCGTGGGACTGCGCGACCTGCGTGCGCTACCGATCGAACGTACCGGGCGCGCCGCGAAGCACGCGCTGCCGGCGTTCAAGCAGTACCGCGAGGCCGATGGACGCTTCCGCTTCAAGCTGGTCGACGCGCACGGCAAGCTGCTGCTGGAAAGCCCGGGTTTCGACGATCCGAAAGCGGCGGCGCAGGCGATGGCGCGTTTGCGCGAGCGCGGCGCGGCGGCGCTGCACGAGGCCGGCGGCGCGCTGCGGCCGGCCAGCGGCGTCGACGCCGATCAGGTGGCCGCCGCGCTGGACCGGATCGCCGAGGCGGCCAGCGGAGACCGGCAGTGATCCGTGCCCCACGGCCTGACCGGTGCGTCCGGTCTCCCCTTCCCCGTACACATGACTGCGCGGCCGACCGACCGGCCGGCCGCGCAACGTCCACCCCTGAAAAACAGAGCAAGAAATCGACATGAGTCTTTACGTCATCGACGACCACCCCTTGATGCGCGACGCGCTCGTGATGCTGCTGCGCCGGCTGCGCAGCGGCGCCGACGTGATCGAGCTCGACCGGCTCGGCGACGTGACCGCGGCCGTGCAGCAGCATGGCGCGCCGGAGCTGTTCTGCCTGGACTTGAAGCTCCCCGACACGTTCGGCGTGTCCGGCATCGTCGAGCTGAAGAACCGCTACCCGGCGACGCCGGTGGCGGTGTTCTCGGCCACGCCCGCGTCCGAGGTCGAGGAGCTGTGCATCGAGGCCGGCGCCGACGTCTACATCGAGAAGTCGTCCGGCGCGAAGGAGATCGCGTCCGCGCTGCACGCGCTGCTGACGCCGGACAGCACGTTCGAGGACTCGGCCCCGTCCGAAAATCGGCTGTCGAAGCGGCAGAAGCAGCTGATCATCATGCTCGACCGGGGCCTGAGCAACCGAGAGATCGCCGACGAACTGGGCATCAGCGAGCACACGGTCAAGGTACACCTATGGCGATTGTTCCGGCGCCTGGGCGTGAAGAGCCGGACCCAGACCGTGCACTTCGCCCGCACCCACGGCCTGCTCGGGAGCTAGCGCGGCGCCCTGCTCCGGCGGCGCGCAGCGCTCGAGCGTCAGCCTGAACACGCTGCCGCGGCCGGGCCGGGAATTCATCGTCACCTGGTGGCCGAGCCGGCCCGCCAGGCGCGCGACGATCGCCAGACCCAGCCCGAAGCCGTCGTCCGTGCCCTGGCGCTCCGGCACCTTGTAGAACTCCTGGAAGATGTCGGCGTGGTGGCTGCTCGCGATGCCGATCCCGGTGTCCCAGACCTCGATCCGGATCGCGCCCGCAGAGCGGCGCGCGGCCAGCAGCACGCCGCCGCGGTGCGTGTATTTCAGCGCGTTGCCGATCAGGTTGCCGAGGATGCGCTGCAGCACGATGCGATCCGACAGCACATGGCCCGTCGCACCGTGCAGCCGCAGCGCGAGGCCCCGCGCGCGCGCCAGCGGCCGGTACTGCAGTTCCATTTCGGTGAACAGGCAGGCCAGGTCGATCGGCTCGATCCGCACCTTCTTGCGGCCCGAATTGAACTGCTCCAGATCGAACAGCGAATCGAACAGCGCGTTCACCGCACGCGTCGACTGCACGATGCGCGGCACGATCTCGGGGGCCATCGCCGGATCGGTCGCCAGCCAGTCGGCGTAGAGCCCGAGCGCGTGCACCGGCTGGCGCAGGTCGTGCGCGGCATTCGCGAGAAAGCGGTTCTTGATCGCCACCGCATCGAGCGCGGCCTCGGTCTGCCGCGTCAGCGACTCGATCAGCCGCGCGTTGCGGTACTGCAGCTCGACATAGCCGTGGTGCGACTCGTGGAGCTTGCGCCCGGTCTGGCGCAGCAGCACCCAGTAGAACACGACCAGCAGCAGGATCCAGTAGTGCGAGCGCGGCGCCTGGAAATGCAGATCCCACCCGATACGCCATGCGACGGACGCGAGCACGGTCAGCGCCAGCGCGTTCGCGTAGGCATGCATCGTCTGCAGATGGTTCGAGAAGCTGTTGGCCGTGAACGAGCCCAGGCCGACGATCATCAGCCAGCACAGGAACTGCGTGACCTGCGGCGTGCGGTCGAAGCACAGCAGCGTCATCAAGCCCCAGATGCAGGCGCTGAGCGGCCAGGTGAAGCCGTAACGCGCCATGAACCGGCGCTGCGCCGCGGCGTCGGCATGGGCCAGTTCCTTCGCGTAGCGGCGCATCAGCCAGAGGCGTGCGCCCGACACCAGCAGCACCGCCGCGCTCCAGACCGCGAGCGGCGCGCCCGGCACGCTGCCGACCATCATGGCCACCGCCAGCGGCACCAGCAGCAACGCGATGACCTGCAGCTGCGGGGCCGAGCGCATCAGGCTGCGGATCAGCTCACCGTCGATCCAGTCCTCTTCGGACAGCGGCGACACCGGCGAATTTTCTGCGCTCATCGGCGAACTGTAGCCTGCTGCGGGTTCACTGCGGACCGGTCCGCGAATCTCGGACCGCGGCCATCGCCTCGAGTCGAACGAAGCCGGATGGCGATCCTGCTTTGGCCGTGCGGTTTTATAATATTCATTGAAAATATATCTTAGACTGGTGGGCAGCGCGGCACCGCTGCTGCCACCCGGACATTGCGACACAGGAACCATCGATGAAGCCGACCGAGCTCTGCAGCGAACAGGAAGTGACGCGCCTGGTCCACGACTTCTACGCCCGCGTGCGGCGCGACGATCTGCTCGGGCCGATCTTCGAACGCCACGTGGCCGACTGGGACGTGCATCTGGCAAAGCTGGTGGACTTCTGGTCGGCGATTCTGCGCGGCACGCGGCGCTTTCGCGGCGCGCCGATGCCGGCTCATGTCGCACTGCCGGGCCTGCATGACGCGCTGTTCCAGCGCTGGCTCCAGTTGTTCCACCGCACGACCGCGTCGCTCGGCAACGACGCGATGCAGACGCACGCCAACGCGATGGCGCGGCGCATCGCGCAGAGCTTCTGGTACGGCTACCAGCTCAGTCACGACCCCGGGCAGCTGCCGCGGGAACTGGAGATCGACTTCCAAGGCGTGCCGTCATGAGCTATCCCGTTTTGCTGACGCTGCATCTCTTCGCCGCGCTGATCTTCATCGGCACCGTGTTCTTCGAAGTGCTGGTACTCGAGCGCGTGCGCCGCATGGTGCCGCCCGACGCGATGCGCGTGGTCGAGCGCGCGATCGGCACGCGCGCGCGCAGCTTCATGCCGTGGGTGATTTTGGTGCTGTTCGGCGCCGGCATCGGCATGGCCGCGCATTACGGCTCGGCGCTGGCGCACCCTTTGACCAGCCTGTTCGGCCTGCTGCTGACGATCAAGATCGTGCTGGCTTTCAGCGTGCTCGGGCACTTCATCACCGCGATGGTCTCGATGAAGCGCAAGACGATGACCGCAAGGCGCTCGCACTTCATCCACTACAGCATCTTCACGCACATGGTGCTGATCGTGCTGCTGGCCAAGTGGATGTTCTATCTGCACTGACGCCCGCATCGGTGCCGGGGTGCCGCTCCCGAGGGCTCCCGCGGCAGAACGCAAAGTGTCACTCGGCCAAATCGGGCGCGAGGCCGGACTGAGAGCACGAACACCGGTATGCAGCCGCGGCCGCAGCGGCGGAGCGCGTGAGGTGGGCCGGCATCAGCGCCGCGGCCCAATCCGTGGCCGTCCCGCGGTGACCGGCGGCAGCACCCGGATGTTCCGCCGCGTCATGACGATCAGGCCGCGATCCGCCAATCGTTGCAGTTCCAGGCCGACACGGTAGCGCGACGCGCCTACAGCGTCGGCAAGTTCCTGCTGCGTGACCGGAATGCCGGCATCCCTGGACGCGCCATGGACGTCCGCCTGCTGCGCCATGCGGGTCAGCCGCAGCCACACCCGCTCGGCCAGCGGTTCGTTGATGCGCGTGACATGGCTCTCCGCGACGAAGACCAGGCGCTCGCTGAGCATCGTGGCAACAGCCGCGGCCACCGCAGCGTCTCGGCGCAACCGTTCCATGAAGCGCGTCCGATCGACATGCAGCACCTTGCACGGCTCATCGGTGACGATATCGAAATGGAACGGTTTGTCGGCAATGACGGGCGCGCATGCGAGGAGCCCTCCTGCTTCGAACCAGCTCAGGATCTGCTCGTGGCCCGCCGAATCGAACCTGCGCATTCTCACGCGTCCTTCGTGCACGCACAGCACCGATCTTGGGCATTCACCCGACCAGTGGAGAACATGGTTGGCGCCCCAGCTG
>JAFECV010000010.1 GCA_018241985.1 Pseudomonadota bacterium
CCGCGCAGGCCAACGCGAACATCGGCGTCGCGAAGGCCGCCTATTTCCCGTCGCTGACGCTGGCCGCGAGCGCGGGCTACAGCAGCACCAGCTTTGCTACGCTGTTCGACACCCCGAGCCGGGTCTGGTCGCTCGGCGCGGCGCTGGCCGAGACGCTGTTCGACGGCGGGCTGCGCAGCGCGCGGACCAGGCAGGCGGTGGCCGCGTACGACGCCGCGGCGGCGCAGTACAAACAGACCGTGCTGAATAGCTTCCAGCAGGTCGAGGACAACCTCGCGCTGCTGCGCGTGCTGCAGCACGAGGTCACGCTGCAGGACCAAGCGGTCGATGCGGCACGCCGCGCCGAGAAAATGGCGCTTGCGCAGTACCGCGGCGGCACCGCGACCTACCTCGCGGTCGTGACGGCGCAGCAGCTGTCGCTGACGAACCAGCGCACCGCGGTGCAGCTGCGCGGCCGCCAGCTGCTCGCCAGCGTCGCGCTGATCACCGCGACCGGCGGCGGCTGGAACGCCGCCGCGCCGCTCGCCAATAACAAGCCCGCCGCCGCGAAGGCGGATTCATCGTCATGACCCACCTGCTCTCCCCGCGCCGCCGGCCGCTGCTGGTCGCGCTCGCACTGCTCGTGCTGCTGTCCGCCGCCGTGCTCGGCGCCAGCGAGAAGGCGCGCTCGGCCAAGCCGACGCTGACCGCGCCGCCGCCGGTGCAGGCGACGACCACGCGCGTGCGCCAGCAGGACATGCCGATCGTGCGCACCGGCGTGGGCACGGTCACGCCGCTGGCGACGGTGACGGTGCACAGCCGCGTCGACGGCCAGCTCGAGCGCGTCGGCTTCACCGAAGGCCAGGACGTGAAGGCCGGCCAGTTGCTGGCGCAGCTCGATCCGCGCGCCCTGCAAGCGCAGCTCGAGCAGGCGCAGGCGCAGCGGGCCAAGGATCTGGCGCAGCTCGGCAACGCGCGGCTCGATCTGAAGCGCTACGGGGCGCTGTTCGCGCAGGACGCGGCGACGCAGCAGCAGCTCGACACGCAGAAGGCGCTGGTCGCGCAGCTCGAGGCGGCGACGAAGGTGGACCAGGCGCAGATCGACGCCGCGCAGGTGCAGCTCAGCTACACCAGGATCACCGCGCCGATCAGCGGCCGCGTCGGTGCCCGGCTCGTCGATCCGGGCAACATCGTGCATGCCGCCGACCCGGGCGGGCTGGTCGTGATCAACCAGATCGATCCGATCACGGTCGTGTTCACGCTGCCGGAAGACAGCTTCCAGGCAGTGAACCGTGCGCTGCACGAAAACCGCGAGCCGCTCCAAGTGCTGGTCTACGAGCGCAACGCGAAGGACGTGCTGGCGCGCGGCAAGCTGATCCTGCTGAACAACCAGATCGACACCGCCAGCGGGACGGTGCAGCTCAAGGCCAAGTTCGACAACCCCCAGCACAAGCTGTGGCCGGGCCAGTACGTCGATGCGCGTCTCGTGCTGGGCATCCGGCACGATGCGCTGACGATTCCGGCGGCCGCGGTGCAGCGCGGCCCTGACGGCACCTACGTCTACACCGTGGGCGCCGACGACACCGCGCAGCTCGCGCCTATCGACGTCGCGCAGATCCAGGACGGGGTCGCGGTGATCGACAAGGGCCTCGCGGCCGGCCAGCGCGTGGTGATCGACGGCCAGTTCAAGCTCAGGCCGGGACTGAAGGTGGTCGAGACCGCCGACACCGCGGCCGACACGGCGCCAGGCGCCGGAGCCGGCAAGTGAGCGTTTCGGCGACCTTCATCCGGCGCCCGATCGGCACCTCGCTGCTGGCGCTGGCGATCTTCCTGGTCGGCGCCGCGGTCTGGCCGCTGCTGCCGGTCGCGCCGCTGCCGCAGGTCGACTTCCCGACGATCCAGGTCACGGCCAAGCTGCCCGGCGGCAACCCGGAGACGATGGCGTCGACCGTCGCGCAGCCGCTGGAGCGCCAGTTCTCGCTGATTCCGGGGCTGTCGCAGATGACGTCCGAGAGCGCGCTCGGCCAGACCCAGATCACGCTGCAGTTCGACCTGAACCGCAACATCGACGGCGCCGCGCTGGACGTGCAGACCGCGATCAACGCCGCCAGCGGCCAGTTGCCGGCGAACCTGCCGAACCCGCCGACGTTCCGCAAGATCAATCCGGCCGACTTCTCGATCCTGATCCTGACCGCGCAGTCCGACACGCTGCCGCTGACCACGGTGGACGACTACGCCGAGAACATCCTGGCGCAGCAGATCTCGCAGATCGAGGGCGTCGGCCAGGTGGTCGTGTTCGGCCCGCAGAAGCCCGCGGTGCGCATCCAGGTCGACCCGACCAAGCTCGCCGCCGTGGGCCTGAGCCTGGAGAGCGTGCGCGGCGTGATCGCCCAGACCACGGTGAGCCAGCCCAAGGGCACGGTGGACGGTCCGAACCAGAGCTTCACCGTCTACACGAACGACCAGATCCTGAGCGCCGCGCCGTGGAACGACATGGTGCTGGCCTGGAAGAACGGCGCGCCGATCCGGGTGCGCGACATCGGCCAGGCCGTGTCCGGGCCGGAAGACATGAAGCAGGCGGCCTGGGCGTTTTCCGGCGCCGGCGCCGAGAAGACCGGCACCGCGCCGATCAACGGCCGCTCGCTGGTGCTGGGCGTGATCAAGCAGCCGGGCGCGAACGTGATCGACACGGTCGCGCGCATCAAGGCCGCGCTGCCGCGGCTGGAGGCGTCGATCCCGCCGGCGATCCATGTCGGCACGCTGATCGACCGCACGCAGAACATCAAGGCGTCGGTCGAGGACGTCGAGTTCACGCTGCTGCTGACCATCGCGCTGGTGGTGATGGTGATCTTCGTGTTCCTGCGCAACGTGCCGGCGACGCTGATCCCGGGCGCGACCGTGCCGCTCGCGCTGCTCGGCACCGCGGCGGTGATGTACCTGGTCGGCTTCAGCCTGGACAACCTGTCGCTGATGGCGCTGACGATCTCGGTCGGCTTCGTGGTCGACGACGCGATCGTGATGCTCGAGAACATCTACCGCCACATCGAGGACGGCATGCCGCCGATGGAGGCGGCGCTGAAGGGCGCCGGCGAGATCGGCTTCACGATCATCTCGATCTCGGTCTCGCTGATCGCGGTGTTCATTCCGCTGCTGCTGATGGGCGGCATCGTCGGCCGGCTGTTCCGCGAGTTCGCGATCACGGTCACGCTGGCGATCGGCGTGTCGGTGCTGGTGTCGCTGACGCTCACGCCGATGCTGTGCTCGCGCTTCATCACGCCGCACCGGCCCGAGGACCACGGGCGCGTGTTCCGCTTCTTCGAGCGCCGGTTCGACGCGCTGCAGCGCGGCTACCGGCGCGGCCTGCAGCTCGCGCTGCGGCACGACTTCCTGACGCTTTGCATCTTCTTCGCGACGCTGGCCGCGACCGTGGTGCTGTTCGTCGTGATCCCGAAGGGCTTCTTTCCGCAGCAGGACACCGGCTTCATCTTCGGCTACGCCGAGTCGGCGCAGGACAGCTCGTTTTCCGCGATGAACCGGCGCATGCTAGCGGTCGCCGACATATTGCGCCGGGACCCCGACGTCGCCGGCTTCGGCATGAGCGGGCGCACCACGTTCAACACCGGCGTCTACTTCATGGCGCTGCGGCCGAAGTCCGAGGGCCGCACCGCGAGCGCCGACCAGGTGATCGCGCGGCTGCGCCCGCAGGTCGCGCAGGTCGAAGGCATCAACCTGTACATGCAGGCCGGGCAGGACATCAACGTCGGCGGACGGCTGTCGCGCACCCAGTACCAGTACACGCTGACCGACGCGAACCTGGACGAGCTCAACACCTGGGCGCCGCGCGTGCTGGAGCGGCTGCGCAAGCTCCCCGAGCTCACCGACGTCGCGACCGACCAGCAGAACGACGCCGCCACCGCGACGATCACGATCGACCGCGCGCGCGCCGCGAGCTTCGGCATTTCGCCGGCGCTGATCGACTCGACCATCAACGACGCGATCGGCCAGCGCCAGGTCGCGCAGTACTTCACGCAGATCAACAGCTACCACGTGGTGCTCGAGGTCACGCCCAAGCTGCAGCAGGATCCGGACCTGTTCGGCAAGCTGTACCTGCAGTCGCCTTTGAGCGGCCAGCAGGTGCCGCTGTCCAGCATGGTGCACGTCGATACGAACAAGACCGGTTTTCTGTCGATCAGCCACCAGGGCCAGTTCCCGGCGGTGACGATCTCGTTCAACCTCGCGCCCGGCGCGGCGCTCGGCGACGCGGTGAACGCGATCCAGAAGGCGCAGGCCGGCATGGGCGTGCCGATCACGCTGCGCGGCTCGTTCCAGGGCACGGCGCAGGCGTTCCAGAGTTCGCTCGCGACCCAGCCGTACCTGATCGCCGCGGCGATCGTCGCGGTCTACATCGTGCTCGGGCTCCTGTACGAGAGCTACATCCACCCGCTGACGATTCTCTCGACGCTGCCGTCGGCCGGCGTCGGCGCGCTGCTGATCCTGATGGCCGGCGGCTACGACCTGACCGTGATCGCGCTGATCGGCATCATCCTGCTGATCGGCATCGTGAAGAAGAACGGCATCATGATGGTCGACTTCGCGATCACCGCCGAGCGCGAGCGCGGCCTGCCGCCGCGCCAGGCGATCTACCAGGCCTGCCTGATGCGCTTCCGCCCGATCATGATGACCACGATGTGCACGCTGTTCGCCGGCCTGCCGCTGATGCTGAGCACCGGCGCCGGCTCCGAGCTGCGACGCCCGCTCGGTTACGCGATGGTCGGCGGCCTGATCCTGTCGCAGGCGATGACGCTGTTCACCACACCGGTCATCTACCTGTACCTGGACCGCGCGAGCCACTGGTACGCGAGCCGCCGCGCCGCGCGCAAGGCGCGCAAGCTGGCTGCGCACAGCGCCTGAGCGCGCAGCCGTTCATGCGGCACGCGCGCCGCGCTACGGCACGAAGCGCAGCGCCGCGGCCGGCGGCAGGTCGCCCGAGAGCGCCTGCCAATGCTCGCCGGCATCCACGCTGACCCACAGCCCGCCGGTGGTCGATGCCATCGCCAGCGTGCGGCCGTCGGCCGCCACGTCCAGCCCATGCCGGTACACCAGGTGGTAGGCGTGCTCGCTCGGCAGGCCGGCGCCGAAGGTGGAGAAGCTCGCGCCGCCATCGTCGGTGCGGTTCACCACCATGCGCGCGCCGACCGGGATGCGGCAGACATCGGCCTGCGCCGGCACGAACCAGGCGCGGCGCGCGTCGTTCGGGTCGCACGCGACCGCGAAGCCGAAGTCCGACGGCGCCGGCCGCGCGATGCGCTGCCAGTTCTGCCCGCCGTCGGCCGAGCAGTACATGCCGTCGTGGTGCTGCAGCCAGAGCGTGTCCGGCGCGGCCGCGCATTGCACCATGCAATGCGGGTCCTGCACGTCCGGGTTCTCGGCGCTCTCGGCTGGCACGTAGCCGGCCTTCATGCCGCGCGTGGTAGCAAGCCAGCTCGCGCCGTCGTCGCGGCTTTGCCAGACGCCGCCGCAGGAGATCGCGACGGTGACGTGGCGCGCGTCGCGCGGATCGACCCGCACACTGTGGATGCCGGCGTGGTCGTAGCCGCCGCCGAACCAGTTGCGCCGGTTCGGCTTCTCCCAGAGGTCGGTGACGAGCGCCCAGCTCGCGCCGCCGTCGTCGGAGCGGAACAGCCCGGCCGGCAGGCAGCCGGCCCACAGGCGCCCCGGCTGGTCCACGCCGCCGGCCGCGAGCGACCAGACCATGTCGACGCTCCACGGCGTCGCATCGTCGGCCCAGGGACCGGTCTCGGGCTTGCGCGGAAACGCCGGCGCGGCCATTTCCTGCCAGCTCGCGCCGCGGTCCTGGCTCTTGCGCAGCTTCACGCCGAAATGGCCCATGCGCAGCGCCGCGTACCAGGCACCGTCGCGCGGATCGGGCAGCACCTGGGTCACCGGCTCGCCGGCGAAGTGGTGCGCGGCGATGCGCCAGCGCGCACCGTCGCCGTCGATCACGAACAGGCCCTTGCGGGTGCCGAGCAGCAATCTGTGCATCGCGTTCTCCTGGGGTTCGCGGCCGGCAGGCGTCCGATCAACCGCCGGTCAGCGCCTGGATCACCAGCACCCGGTCGCCGGGGCGCACCGGCTGGTCCAGCCGCGCGCGCTCGTGCTGCATCTGCTGGTTCACGAACACCGCCACGTGCCGGCGCACCGCGCGCTGGTCGTCGAACACATAGTGCGCGAGCGGCGGCGCGGCGGCGAGCGCCGCCTCGAGCACGCTGCGCAGGCTCCCCGGCGCGACCGTCTGCGGCGCGCAATCCACGTGCCGGCGCAGGCTGGCGGCGAATTCGACGACGACCGCGTCGGTCGATCGAGCGGTGGTGGCAGTCATGGCGGTATCTGCAACGGACCGGGGCGTTCGCGGCCCTTGTCACTGTGGACGAACGGCGATCAGCGTTTTCGACAACCCGAGTGGAAAATTTTGCATCCGCGGCCTGGATTCCGCTCGGCGCGGCGCCTGCGCGGCGCGGATCTATTCGCCGCTCGCGATCAAAGCGTTTCCGCCAGCATCCTCGCCACGCCGACCTGCCAGTCCGGCATGCGCAGCCCGAACGCCTCGTGCAGCTTGGCCGTGTCCAGCCGCGAATTGGCGGGCCGCTTAGCCGCTGTCGGGAAGGCGCTGGTCAGCACCGGCTCCACGGCGTCGGGGCCGGCCTTCAGCGCGACGCCCGCCGCTTGCGCCTCTGCCAGCACGAAGCGCGCGTAGCCGTGCCAACTGGTCTCGCCGGCGGCGGCGAGGTGGTACAGGCCGGCCTTGGCCGGATCGCGCAGCGTCGCGAAAACCGCATGCGCGGTCACGTCGGCCAGCAGTTCGGCACCGGTCGGCGCGCCGAACTGGTCGTCGATCACGGTCAGGCGCTCGCGCTCTTTCGCGAGGCGCAGCATGGTCTTCGCGAAGTTGCCGCCGCGCGCGGCGTAGACCCAGCTCGTGCGAAAGATCAGGTGCTGCGGGCCGGCCGCCTGGATCAGCCGCTCGCCTTCGAGCTTGGCCGCGCCGTAGACGCTCAGCGGGCCGGTCGCGTCGCTCTCGCGCCAGGGGCGGCTGCCGCTGCCGTCGAACACGTAGTCGGTGCTGTAGTGCACCAGCAGCGCGCCGATCCGGGCCGCGGCCGCGGCGAGCACGCCGGGCGCGACGGCGTTGACGCTGCGTGCGAGCTCGGGCTCGCTCTCGGCCTTGTCGACCGCGGTGTAGGCGGCGGCATTGACGACGACTTGCGGCCGCACCGCCTCGATCGTCCGGGCCAGCGCTTCGGGCCTGCTGAAATCGGCGTGCAACTCAGCGTGCAAAGCGCTGCCGCCGTGGCCGAGCGCGACCAGTTCGCCCAGCGGCGCGAGGCTGCGCTGCAGCTCCCAGCCGAGCTGGCCGTCCTTGCCGAACAGCAGGATCTTCATGCGCCGTAGTGCTTCGCGACCCAGTCGCGGTACGCGCCGCTTTGCACGTTGCGCACCCAGGGCTCGTGCGCGAGGTACCACTCGACCGTCTTGCGGATGCCGGTGTCGAAGGTCTCGGCCGGACGCCAGCCGAGTTCGCGCTCGATCCTGCGCGCGTCGATTGCGTAGCGGCGGTCGTGGCCGGGGCGGTCGGTGACGTAGCTGATCTGCTCGGCGTAGGGCCGGCCGTCGGCGCGCGGCCGCAGTTCGTCCAGCAGCGCGCAGATCGTGCGCACGATCGCTATGTTCGGCTTCTCGTTCCAGCCGCCGACGTTGTAGGTCTCGCCGACCCGGCCGGCTTCGAGCACGCGGCGGATCGCGCTGCAGTGGTCGCCGACGTACAGCCAGTCGCGCACCTGCATGCCGTCGCCGTAGACCGGCAGCGGCTTGCCGGCGAGCGCGTTGACGATCATCAGCGGGATCAGCTTCTCGGGGAACTGGTACGGGCCGTAGTTGTTCGAGCAGTTCGTCGTCAGCACCGGCAGGCCGTAGGTGTGCGCCCAGGCGCGCACCAGGTGGTCGCTCGCGGCCTTGCTCGCGCTGTACGGGCTGTTCGGCTCGTAGCGGTTCTGCTCGGTGAACGCCGGGTCGGTGGCGGAGAGCGTGCCGTAGACCTCGTCGGTCGAGACATGCAGGAAGCGGAACGCAGCCTGCTCCGCCGCCGGCAGCCCGTTCCAGTAGCCGCGCACCGATTCGAGCAAATGGAAGGTGCCGAGCACGTTGGTCTGGATGAACTCGCCGGGCCCGTGGATCGAGCGGTCCACATGCGATTCGGCGGCGAAATTGACGACGGCGCGCGGCCGGTGCCGGGCGAGCAGCGCATCGACCCGCGCCGCGTCGGCTATGTCGCCCTGCACGAACACATGGCGCGCATCGCCCGTCAAAGACGCCAGCGTCTCCAGGTTGCCGGCGTAGGTGAGTTTGTCGAGGTTGACGACGGGTTCTTCCGTTTGCGCGAGCCAGTCGAGGACGAAGTTGGCGCCGATGAAGCCGGCGCCGCCGGTGACGAGGATCATGGGATGGTTCGGTGTTCTATGATTTTGATAGCAGCACGCGAAGAGTTTACCTTCGCTTGCGGCCGATTTGACATCAAACTTTGCTGAAATCCGGCTTGCGCTTCTCCATGAACGCGGCGAACGCTTCGCGCGCCGCCGGCCCCTGCAGCAAGCGGCCGAACACCGCGCCCTCTTCGGTCATCTGCTGCAGCACCGCCTGCTGCTGGCCCTGCTTCATCAGCCGCTTGGTCTCGATCAGCGAGCCGATCGGCTTTTCGGCGAGCTTGCGCGCGCGGCTCTGCGCGTAGGCGTTGACCTCGGTCGGCGGCAGCACGCGGTTCGCCAGGCCGACTTCGAGCGCGGCCTCGGCCATGAACGGCTCGCCCAGCAGCAGCGCCTCGGCCGCGCGGTGGTAGCCGAGCATCTGCGGCAGGATCAGGCTGGACGCGGCCTCCGGGCACAGCCCGAGATTGACGAACGGCAGCGCGAACGCGGCGTTGTCACCGGCGTAGACCAGGTCGCAGTGCAGCAGCATCGTCGTGCCGATGCCGACCGCCGGGCCGCAGACCGCCGCCAGCAGCGGCTTCGGGAACGTCGCGATCGCGCGCAGGAAGCGGTGCACCGGCGAGTCGGGCCCCTGCGGCGGCTGGTTCTGGAAGTCGGCGATGTCGTTGCCGGCGCAGAACACGGTTGCGTGCCCCTGCAGCAGTACGACGCGCACCGCCGCCTGGCCCTCGGCCAGCGACAGCGCGTCGGCCAGCGCGGCGTACATCGCCTGCGTGATCGAGTTCTTCTTCTCCAGGCGGTTGAAAGTGAGGGTGAGCACACCGCCCTCGGTGTGGCTGAGGATGTCGCTCATGACTGCAAGGCCTCCTTGACGAAATCGAGCCGGTCCTGGCCCCAGAACATCTGTTTGCCGACGAAGAAGGTCGGCGCGCCGAACACGCCGCGCTCGATCGCGTCCTGCGTGACGGCCTTCAGCCGCTCCTTCACCTGCGCCTCCTGCGTCCGCGCGAGCAACGCGGCCGGGTCGAACCCGGCGCGCGAGAGGACGTCGGCGACCGTGGCCGGATCGTTCATGTTCCTGGCGTCGACCCAGATCGAGCCGAACACCGCATCGAGGTACGGCAGAAAGCGCGCCGGCTCGTGCATCTGCAGCGCGGTCGCGCCACGCTGCAAATTTAGCGTGATGATCGGGAAATGCGGGTTGTTCGCCATCGGCACGCCATAGCGCTTCGCGAAGCGGCCGAAGTCCCGCGCCACGTAGCGCGCCTTGGCCGCAATGGTCATCGGCGAGTGGTTGCCGGTCGCCTGGAACACGCCGCCGAGCAGCATCGGTTTGTAGTCGATGGTCGCGCCGGTCTCGCGCGCGAGCTTTGGCAACTGCGTGTAGGCGAGGTACGACGCGGCGCTGCCGACGTCGAAGAAGAACTCCAGGGTTTTCATGCGCGGTCTCCTTGGGTCGGCGCCGGTGCGGCAGGCTAGAAATGCTCGAGCCAGGGCCGCAGGTCGAGCTCGTGGGTCCAGGCGTCGCGCGGCTGCTGGTGCAGCATCCAGTAATTCTCTGCGATGTGCTCGGGGTTCAGGATGCCGTCCTGGCTTTTCAGCGCATAGCGCTCGGGGAACTGCTCGCGGATGAACGCGGTGTCGATCGCGCCATCGACCACCACGTGCGCGACATGGATGCCGCGGCGCCCGAGCTCGCGTGCCAGGCTCTGCGCGAGCGCGCGCAGCGCGTGCTTGGCGCCGGAGAACGCGGCGAAGTTCGCGCTGCCGCGCAGCGATGCGGTCGCGCCGGTGAAGATCATCGTGCCGCGGCCGCGCGGCACCATGCGCCGGGCGACCTCGCGCGCGTTCAAAAACGCCGCGAAGCACGCCATCTCCCAGACCTTGAAGTACTTGCGCGCGGTTTCGTCGAGGATGCTGCACGGCACGTTCGCGCCGATGTTGAACACCAGCACGTCGATCTCGCCGACGGTGGACTCGATCTCCTCGATGAGCGCGATCACGTCGTCTTCCTTGCGCGCGTCGGACGCGTAGCCCATCACGCGGCCGCCCTCGGCGCGGATCTGCTCGACCAGCGGTTCCAGCTTGTCCAGGCTGCGGCGCGTGACGCAGACCGCATGCCCGCCGCGCGCGAAGCGCCGCGCGATCGCGCCGCCGGTCGCGTCGCCGGCGCCGATGATCAATGCCACGGGAGCGCTGGGCATGGCCTACTCCTTGTAATAGACGAGCTGGTGCGTGGTCGCGAGCAGTTCGCCCTGCTGGTTCCACAGTTGCGCGGTCTGGTCGAAATAGCCGTTGCGGAACGCCTGCGCCCGTGCCTGCGCGAGCAGGTGGCCGCTGCCGGTGGCGGCAAGCTGCGCCGCGTCGGCGTGGAAGTACACCGTCATCGTCACCGTGCCGATCGGCACCATGGTCGCGCGCCGGCGCCAGACGCGCGGGAAGAACACGTCGGCCAGCGCGGTGAGCGAGCAGTGGTCCAGCGGCCGCGGCGGATCGTCGCGCACCCAGAGCCGCGTCAGGCTGTCGCGCTCCTTGCCGTCCCAGGCCGGAGGGAAGAAGCCGTGCGCGAAGCGCATGTCGTAGCGCCTGAACCATTCGACGCGGCCGCGCAGGTCGGCGCGCTCCAGCGTCTCGGGCGCAGGCGCGGCGGGCATGGGCTCGTCGTCGGCGCCCCAGGTGCGGCGGCGCGTCGCGGTGATGGCGGTCGCGGTCAGCACCGTCTGCTGCTGCTGCGCGAATTCGACCGTCCAATGCTGGGTCGAGCGGTTCGTGCGCGCCGGCCGCGCCGCCACCTCGAACGGCCCGTCGGCCAGCGCGGCCGCGAAGTTGACGGTGAGCGCGACCGGCTCGCCGAGCAGCTCCGGATGCTGCAGCACGGCATTGAGCGCCTGCGCCGCCGTCACGCCGCCGAACGGCCCGACCATGTTCGCGTAGGCGGCGCTGGTGTGGCCCTGCCACTGGCCCTCGCCCTGCGGCTCGAACGCAATCGCGGCGTCGAACGGATGGATCGATGAGTTCATAGGGTGCTCAGACCCGCTCGAAGATGCCGGCCGCGCCCTGCCCCATGCCGACGCACATCGTGACCATGCCGTACTTCAGGTTGCGGCGCCTGAGCGCATGCACCACGGTGGCGGAGCGGATCGCGCCGGTCGCGCCGAGCGGATGGCCGAGCGCGATCGCGCCGCCGATCGGGTTCACCTTGGCCGGGTCCAGGCCGAGCGTGTGGATCACCGCGAGCGACTGCGCGGCGAACGCCTCGTTCAGCTCGATCCAGCCCATGTCGGCCAGCGCGAGGCCCGCGGTCTTCAGCGCGGCGGGAATCGCCTCGATCGGGCCGATGCCCATGATCTGCGGCGGAACGCCCCGGCTCGCGAACGCGACGAAGCGCGCCAGCGGCTTCAGGCCGAAGCGCTTCACCGCCGCTTCGCTGGCGAGGATCAGCGCGCCGGCGCCGTCCGAGGTCTGCGAGCTGTTGCCGGCGGTGACCGAGCCGCGCGCGGCGAACACGGGTTTCAGCTTCGCCAGGCCTTCGGGCGTGGTGTCGGGGCGCGCGCCTTCGTCGAGGTTCACGGTGCGCTTCGTCTGCGTGACCTCGGCCGTCGCCAGATCGACCGCGCGCTCGGTGACTTCGATCGGCGTGATCTCGTCGCTGAACTCGCCGGCCTTCATCGCCGCGACCGCGCGCATGTTCGACTGGTACGCGAACGCGTCCTGCGCCTCGCGGCTGACCTTCCACTGTGCGGCGACGCGCTCGCCGGTCAGTCCCATGCCGTAGGCGATGCCGTAGTCGTCGATGTTGTCGGTGTCCGCGAAGAACGCCGGCGACAGCGACGGCGAATTGCCCATCATCGGCACCATGCTCATGCTCTCGGTGCCGGCGGCGATCATCACCTCGGCCTCGCCGACGCGGATCCGGTCCGCCGCGATCTGCACCGCCGACAGCCCGGACGCGCAGAACCGGTTCACCGTGAGCCCGCCGACGCTCTTCGGCAGCCCGGCCAGCACCGCGCCGATGCGCGCCACGTTCAGCCCCTGCGGCCCCTCGGGGATCGCGCAGCCGCAGACCAGATCCTCGACTGCCGCCGGATCGAGCCCCGGCACCTGCGCCAGCGCCGCGCGCACGGTGGTGGCCAGCAGTTCGTCCGGCCGCATGTTGCGGAAAAAGCCCCGGTGCGAGCGCCCGATCGGCGTGCGCGTCGCGGCAACGATGTAGGCGTCTTGAATTTGCTTGGTCATGTCGGCTCCAGGTTGTCTTGCTCCCTCCCCCGCTGGGGGAGGGTTGGGGTGGGGGCACGCGCCGCCAACCCTTTCAATGTCTCGAGAATCACGGTGCAGACACCGTCGCGATTGCGCAAGGGCTCGTCGGTCGCGAACCGCAGCACCTCGAAGCCATGGGCGCGGAAGAACCGATCCCGGGCGGCGTCGTACTCAATCTGATCCACGTGCTGCGAGCCATCGAGTTCCACGATCAGCTTGGGCTCCAGGCAGACGAAATCGGCCACGTAGGCTCCGAACGGATGCTGCCTTCGGAATTTCACGCCCAGTTGCTCGCCCCGCAGGCGGGACCACAGGTGCCGCTCCGAGTCGGTCATCTCGCGCCTGAGCGCGCGCGCATGGCGCTGGACTTTGGACTTCGATTGGTTCTGCATAGGCCGTGTGCCCCCACCCTACCCTCCCCCAGAGGGGGAGGGGAAAGAGCTCAGTTCCGGAGCGGCTTTCCACTCTCGAGCATCGCCAGAATCCGCGCCTGCGTCTTCGGGTGCTGGACCAGTTCGCAGAACGCGCGGCGCTCCAGCGTCATCAGGTATTCCTCGCTGACCGGGGTGTTCGCGTCGACGTCGCCGCCGGTCACGACGTTC
>JAFECV010000110.1 GCA_018241985.1 Pseudomonadota bacterium
TCCAGCGACCGCCGCGGAGCGGGCTTGGCCCGGCCGCTGGCGGTGCCCCCTTGCGTGGGGGTTGGCGAAGCGACACGCAGTGCGCGCAGCCTGGGGGTAGTTCATCCTAAGAACTGCGTGATCAGCGGGCACAGGATCGCGACCAGCTCGTCGGCCTCGGCCTGCGTGAAGATCAGCGGCGGCAGCAGCCGCACCACGCTGTCGGCGGTCACGCTGATCAAGAGGCCCTGGTCGGCGGCGCGCCGGACGAGTTCGCCGCAGGGCCGGGCCAGTTCGATACCGATCATCAGGCCCTGGCCGCGGATTTCCCGCACGCCGCGGCCGAGCTCGGCGGCGAGGCCGCGCTCCAGCGCGGCGCGCAGATGGGCGCCGACGCGCTCTGCGTTCTCCAGCAGCCGGTCTTCCTCCATGATGCGCAGCGTCTCGACGCCGGCGCGCATCGCGAGCGGGTTGCCGCCGAAGGTCGTGCCGTGGTTGCCCGGCTGGAAGATGGCCGCCGCCTTCGGCCCCGCGACCACCGCGCCGATCGGCACGCCGGAACCCAGGCCCTTCGCGAGCGGCATCACGTCCGGCACGATGCCGGCCCACTGGTGCGCGAACCACTTGCCGGTGCGGCCCATGCCGCACTGCACCTCGTCGATCATCATCAGCCAGTTGCGCTCGTCGCAGAGGCGGCGCAGCTGCTGCAGGTATTCGACGCGCATCGCATTGATGCCGCCTTCGCCCTGGATCGTCTCGAAGAACACCGCGACCACGTTCGGGTTGCCTTCGGTCGCGCGCTTCAAGGCCTCGATGTCGTTCAGCGGCACGCGGATGAAGCCTTCGACCAGCGGGCCGAAGCCCTGCTGCACCTTCTCGTTGCCGGTGGCGGACAGGGTCGCGATGCTGCGCCCGTGGAACGCCTTCTCGTAGACCACGATCTCGGGCCGCTCTATGCCCCGGTCGTGACCGAACTTGCGCGCCAGCTTGATCGCCGCCTCGTTCGCCTCGAGCCCGGTCGAGCAGAAGAACACGTTCGTCATGCTCGAGAGCTCGACCAGCTTGGCCGCCAGCCGCTCCTGGTTCGGCACGTGGTAGTAGTTCGAGCTGTGGATGATCTTCGCGACCTGGTCCTGCAGCGCCGGCACCAGCTTCGGGTGGTTGTGGCCCAGCGTGTTGACCGCGATGCCGGCCAGCGCGTCGAGATACGGCTTGCCGTTCACGTCCCAGACGCGGCAGCCCTGCCCATGCGAGAGCGCGATCGGCACGCGCGCATAGGTGTTCATCGTGTGCGGCGATGCGGCTTCGATGAATTGCGGTGCGGCAGCGTTCATGGCGGGAGATCCCTCGAAGGTTCGTGAGCAGGAGCGGCAAGCACAACGGCCCAACGTGAGTTGAGCCGTTGAAGGCCGATTTTAGGCGCTGCGGGGAATGCCACGCTTGACAATTGCGCATCACAGCGATGCGCGGCGGCTCGAGAGTCGGCACCGTGCCCGATGGGATAATCGATCCACGCCGAGCAGCCCCAGCCAGCCCTAGCCAGTGCCGGGCAGCGCCGGCCCGGAGCCGGTCCATCGCGGCCCCACGCACCAGCCCGCCCCTCACCTCCCGATGCTCCCCGACGACGTCAAGCAAGTCTTCATCCGCGGCATCACGAACGCGGGCCGGCCGTTTCGGCCGAGCGACTGGGCCGAACGGCTGGCCGGCGTGATGAGCCCGTTCCGCCCCGGCGGCCCGAAACCCGGCGATCACCTGAGCTATTCGCCCTGGTGCCTGCCGACCGTGGTCGACGGCGTGAAATGCGTGGTGGTGAACCGCGCGCTGCGCGGGCACGACGTGAGGGCCTGGGACTTCTGCATGAACTTCGCGCGCGACAACGACCTGCAGACCTTCGAGGCCTGTCTGCTGCCCGAGCAGCAGCGGGCTTGATCACAGGGGATCAGAGCAAGCCGGACGCGAAAAAGCCGTCTTGCGACGGCTTCCTGCGTGGGCTTTGCTGGCAGCGCACCCCGATGAGCGGCGGACCGGTGGGACCCGGTCCGGGCGGGCCTGAAACTCAGGCGGCGGCCAGGGCTTTCACCTTGGCGGAGAGGCGGCTCTTGTCGCGAGCGGCCTTGTTCTTGTGGAAGATGCCCTTGTCGGCGACCGTGTCCACGACCGACTGCATCTTGCCGAACAGCTCGGTGGCCTTGGACTTGTCGCCGGCCAGCACGGCCTTCTCGACGTTCTTCACCGCGGTGCGGTACTTGGAGCGCAGCGAGGTGTTCGCGGCGTTGAGTTTGGTGTCCTGGCGGGCACGCTTGCGACCCGACGCGAGGCGCGGGTTTTTCTTTTTCGGTTTGGCTGAGGCCATGAAGGATTCCTTGTGTCAGAGGATGATGCCAGCAAACCCTCCATTATAGGCGTGCGGGCTCGCCCCGGCCGGGCCCGACGGCAGGTGCCGGCCTGAACAGGCCCTACACTTCGCCGGTGTCGCTGCTGAAGTCCGCCTCCACCGTCTCGCTGTTCACGCTTGCCTCGCGCATCACCGGCCTGGTGCGCGACGTGCTGTTCGCGTCGGTGTACGGCGTGAGCCCGCTGACCGACGCGTTCTACGTCGCGTTTCGCATCCCGAACCTGTTTCGCCGGGTGTTCGGCGAGGGCGCGTTCAGCCAGGCGTTCGTGCCGGTGCTCTCGGCCAGCCGGGCCGAGCACGGCGAGGCCGGCGCGCAGGCGCTGATCGACCATGTCGCGACGCTGCTGACCTGGACGCTGGTGCTGGTCTGCGTGGCCGGCGTGGTCGGCGCGCCGCTGCTCGTGTGGGCGCTGGCCAGCGGGTTCCACGCGGAGACGTTCGACGCGACCGTCGTGATGACGCGCTGGATGTTCCCGTACATCGGCTTCATGTCGCTGGTGGCGCTGGCCGGCGGCATCCTGAACACCTGGCGCAAGTTCGCCGCGCCGGCCGCAGCGCCGGTGCTGCTGAACGTCGCGCTGATCCTGGCGATCGTGTTCGCCAGTCCCTGGTTCGGGCGCCATGGCATCGAGCCGATCTATTCGCAGTGCATCGGCGTGATGGTCGGCGGCGTGCTGCAGCTCGGCCTGCAGCTGGCGGCGCTCCGGCGCCTCGCGATGCTGCCGCGGCTGGGCCGCAGCCTCGCGGCGCTGCGCACGAGCTGGGCGGACCCCGGCACGCGGCGCGTGCTGCGCCTGATGGGGCCGGCGCTGCTCGGCGTGAGCGTGGCGCAGATCTCGCTGCTGATCAACACCCAGATCGCGTCGCACCTGGCGGCCGGCAGCGTCACCTGGATCACGAACGCGGACCGGCTGATGGAGTTCCCGACCGCGATGCTCGGCGTCGCGCTCGGCGTGGTGCTGATGCCGCAGCTCGCGCAGGCGCGCGCCAGCGGCAACGAAGCCGCCTATTCCTCGATGCTGGACTGGGGCCTGCGCCTCGTGGTGCTGCTGGCCGCGCCGTGCGCGGTCGGCCTCCTGCTGTTCGCGCGGCCGCTGGTGGCGGCGCTGTTCCACTACCGCGCGTTCACCGCGCTCGACGTGGACAAGACCGCCGCCGCGCTGATGAACTACGGCGTCGGCCTGCTCGGCATCATCGCGATCAAGGTGCTGGCGCCGGGCTTCTACGCGCGCCAGGACACCGCGACGCCGATGCGCATCGCCGCGGTGGTGCTGGTGTTCGTGCAGCTGCTGAACGTGGTGCTGGTGCCCAGACTGCAGCACGCGGCGCTGACGCTGTCGATCAGCATCGGCGCGCTGGCGAACGGCCTGTGGCTGCTGGTGCTGCTGGTGCGCCGCGGCAGCTACCGGCCGCTGCCGGGCTGGCGCAGCTTTCTGCTGCGGGTCGGCGCCGCCAGCGCGCTGCTCGCGCTGTTCCTGGCCTGGGGCGACCATGCGTTCGACTGGATCGGCTTGCAGGCCCATAAATTTGAGCGAATTGGCCTTCTAGCCGGCTTCCTGTGCGCGTCTGCTGCTATCTATTTCATAGTATTGTGGATGTCCGGATTGAAGCTGCGCCAGATGTTGCGGCCGGCCCGGATGCGCGACCCGGCCTAGGGTGATCGCTGAGTGACAATCGGCGCCACGCCGCGACAATGAGCGCGCGGCGGTTGGGCGCCGCGATGCGAGCAAGAAGCGCAGCCATGACGAATCAACGATTGCTGGACCTGTACCGGCTGATGCGGCGCATCCGCGCCTTCGAGGACGCGGCCGAGCTGGCAAGCCAGGGCGGCGTCGCGGCCTGGGGCCTGGCGGCCTCGGCCAAGCCGGCGCTGGTGCGCGGTCCGCTGCACCTGTCCACGGGCCAGGAGGCGGTCGCCGCCGGCGTCTGCAGCCACCTCGAGCGGCGCGACCTGCTGACCTCGACGCACCGCGGCCATGGCCACACGCTGGCCAAGGGCGCCGATCCGGCGCGGATGATGTGCGAGCTGTTCGGCCGCGCGACCGGCTACAACCAGGGCAAGGGCGGGTCGATGCACATCGCCGACTTCTCGGTCGGCATGCTCGGCGCGAACGGCGTGGTCGCGGCGGGCATCCCGATCGCCACCGGCGCCGCCCATGCACTGAAGGTGCGCGGCCTGCCGCAGATCGTCGCCTGCTTCTTCGGCGACGGCGCGGCGAACCGCGGCCCGTTCCTCGAAGGCCTGAACTGGGCCCAGGTGTACCGCCTGCCGGTGCTGTTCGTCTGCGAGGACAACCGCATCTCGGCCACCACGCCGACCGACACGATGACCGCGGGCGAGGGCGTCTCGGCGCGTGCGCGCTCGCTCGGGCTGCCGTCGCTCAAAGTCGACGGCAACGACGTCGAGGCGGTGGATGAAGCCGCGGCGCGGCTCGCCGCCGAGGTGCGCGCGGGCGGCGGGCCGCGCCTGCTGCACGCGGTCACGTACCGGATCAAGGGCCATGTGTCGGTCGATCCGGGCAGCTACCGCGATCCTCAGGAAGTCGCCGCGGCGATGGAAGCCGACCCGCTGCGCGTGGCGGAGGCGCGTCTTCGCGAGCGCGGCGTCGCGCAGGCCGAGATCGACCGGATCATTGATGCCGCGCGCGCCGAGATCGCCCATGCGCTGGCGGCGGCCGAGGCCGCGCCCTGGCCCGAGGCCGGCGCGGCGTACGAGCAGGTGCAGGACACCGGCGCGGGAATGTGGCGATGAGCACGATGACCTACGCCCAGGCCGCCTGCGCCGCGCTGGCCGAGGCGATGCGCGCCGACCCGGCCGTGGTCGCGCTCGGCGAGGACCTGGGGCGCGGCGGCGTGTTCGGCCAGTACCGCGGGCTGGCCGAGGAATTCGGGCCGCAGCGCGTGATCGACACGCCGATTTCCGAGGCGAACATCATGGGCGCGGCGGTCGGCATGGCGCTCGCCGGGCTGCGGCCGGTGGTCGAGATGCGGGTGATCGACTTCGCGCTGTGCGCGATCGACGAGATCGTGAACCAGGCCGCGAAGAACCGCTTCATGTTCGGCGGCCAGGGCCGGGTGCCGCTGGTCGCGCGCATGCCGGTCGGCATCTGGTCGGCATCGGCGGCGCAGCATTCGCAGTCGCTCGAAGCCTGGTTCGCCCATGTGCCGGGGCTGGTCGTCGTGACGCCGGCCACGCCGCAGGACAACCATGGCCTGCTGAAGGCCGCGCTCGCCAGCGGCGATCCGGTGATCTACATGGAGCACAAGGAGCTGTGGGCGACCGAAGGCGAGGTCGATACCGCACAGCCGATCCCGCTCGGGCAGGCCAGCATGCTCGCCGAGGGCGGCGATCTGACGATCGTCACCTGGTCGCGCGGCGTCGCCGCGTGCCGGCAGGCGCTGGCGTTGTCGGCGCTCGCGGGCATCCGCGCGGAACTGATCGACCTGCGCACGCTGTGGCCGTGGGACCGGGACGCGGTGCTGCGCTCGGCCGCGAAGACCGGGCGCCTGCTGGTCGTGCACGAGGCGGTGCAGGTGGCCGGCTTCGGCGCCGAAGTCGTGGCCTGCGCTGCGCAGGAAACCGGCTGCCGCGTCCGCCGCCTGGGCGCGCCGCGCATTCCGGTCGGCTATTCGCAGGTGCTCGAGAACGAGTCGCGGCTCGCGCCCGAGAAGATCGCGGCCGCGGTGCAGGCGCTGCTCGCGCAGCCGCGCTGAAAAAAGGCGGATGCCCGTGACCGACCGACGCAAGGCCATCGTCACCGGCGCGGCCAGTGGCATCGGCGCCGCCACGCTGCTCGAGCTCGCGCGCGCCGGCTATGACGTCGCGGGCCTCGATCTCAACAGGGCTGGGGTGGACGAGGTCGCGCGGCGCGCCGCTCATCACGGCGCGCGCAGCCGGGGGTTCACGGTCGACGTGACCGACGAGGCCGCGCTGGTCGCGGCGTTCGGCGCGGCCTGCGACTGGCTCGGCGGGCTCGATGCGCTCGCGACCAGCGCCGGCGTTGCCGACACGACCCCGTTCATGGACGTGACCGTGCAGAGGTTCCGCGACGTGTATGCGGTCAACGTGATCGGCACCTTCGTCTGTCTGCGCGAGGCGGCCCTGCACATGAAGCCGGGCGGGCGCATCTGCACCGTCGCCAGCGTCGCGGGACTGCGCGGCGGCGGCCTGTCTGGCACCGCGGCCTACGCCGCGAGCAAGGGCGCGGTGCTGGCGCTGACCAAGAACGCCGCGCGTGCGCTGGCCGAGCGCGGCATCAGCGTGAACACCGTCGCGCCCGGCGCGACGCTGACGCCGATGATCGAGCAGGCGTGGAAGAACGAGGCGCACCGGCGCCGCGTCGAAGGCATGGCGGTGCAGAACCGGACTGCCGCGCCGGAGGAGATCGCGAAGAGCATCGCGTTCCTGCTGTCGCCGGATGCATCGATCGTCACCGGCGCCACGCTGGTCGCCGATGGCGGGCTGGTGATGTACTAGACTGCCCCCGGCCCGTTATCGTCAATCATCAATCAACACAGAGGAGATCGGTCCATGACAGCGAATGTGAATCGGGAACAGGGGGTTGCGCGTCGCGCGCTGCTCAAGGGCGCCGCGGGCGCCGGTGCGATGGCCGTCATCGGGCGTCCGGCGTTTGCGCAGACGGCCCAGTACACGCTCAAGTGGGCGAACAACATTCCCGCGACCCACCCGTCTACGATTCGCGTGAAAGAGGCGGCCGATGCGATCCGCAAGGAGACGG
>JAFECV010000111.1 GCA_018241985.1 Pseudomonadota bacterium
CAGTACCGCGGCGATCCCGAGCCCGAGGCGCGCGCGCTGGCCGGCAGCTGGCTCGAGCGGGTGGGGCTGGGCGGGTTCGCCGACCGCTATCCGCACCAGCTCTCGGGCGGCATGCGCAAGCGCGCGGCGCTGGCCCAGGTGCTGGCGCTCGATCCGGACATCGTGCTGATGGACGAGCCGTTCAGTGCGCTCGACGTCCAGACCCGCCAGCTGATGGAAAACGAGGTGCTCGCGCTGTGGGCCGCGCGGCCGCGCGCGGTGCTTTTCATCACGCACGACCTGGACGAGGCGATCGCGCTGAGCGACCGGGTCGTGGTGCTGTCGGCCGGCCCCGAGACGCATCCGATCGGCGAGTTCGAGGTCGATCTGCCGCGCCCGCGCGACGTGGCCGAGGTGCGCCAGCAGCCGCGCTTCGTCGACCTGCACGGCCGGATCTGGGCCGTGCTGCGCGACCAGGTGCTGGCGAGCTATGCGCGGCAGCTGCGCGTGGCGGCGGTGGCATGAAGACGGAGCCGCGCCCCTTCGTGCCGGCCGGGCGAAGGTTGCGCATCTGGCAGGTCGGCGCGCTGGTGCTGCTGATCGCGCTCTGGCAACTGGCGTCGCGCAACGCGCAACTGGCGTTCTTCGTCGGCAACCCGGTGCAGGTCGCCGGGCGCATCTGGTCGTGGTTCATGCCGTTCGGATTCGGTCCGACGCCGGTGTTTCCGGACGGCGTGCCCGGCAACGCCGACATCTATCTGCACCTGGGCGTGACCCTGGTCGAGACCCTGCTGGCGTTCGCGATCGGCACCGCGCTCGGGCTGGCGTTCGGGCTGTGGCTGGCGCTCGCGCCCACCGCCAGCGCGATCCTGGACCCGTACATCAAGGCCGCGAATTCGATGCCGCGGGTCATCCTGGCGCCGATCTTCGGCATGTGGTTCGGCCTGGGCGTGTGGAGCAAGGTCGCGCTCGCGGTGACGCTGGTGTTCTTCATCGTGTTCTTCAACGTGTTCCAGGGCATCCGCGAGGTCAGTCCGGTGCTGCTGGCGAACGCGCGCATGCTGGGCGCCGGCCGGCGCCAGCTGCTGCGCACCGTCTACCTGCCGAGCGCGACGAGCTGGGTGTTCTCTAGCCTGCACACCTCGGTCGGGCTCGCCTTCGTCGGCGCGGTGGTCGGGGAATACCTCGGCTCCGCGCGCGGCGTCGGCTACCTGATCCTGCAGGCCGAAGGCACGTTCGACGTGAACGCCGTGTTCGCCGGCATCGTGGTGCTGACCGTCTTCGCGCTGGTTCTCGACGGCGTCGTCGGGCGCATCGAGCGCGCGCTGATGAAGTGGCAGCCGCAGGCGGGTGAAACCGAAAAGCTGTAGGGCGCCGGCGCGTTGCGCAGCGCCCCGGCGGGGCTGCTAACGCTCGGCAATCACCTGTGTGTGGTGATGGCTCTTGCTGGCCACTACGGTGTGGCGGCTGCCCGGCTTCTTGCCGGCCGCCGCGACCCGGTGGCTGCCCGGGTGCTTGCTGGCCGACGCCACCACCCGCTCGGTCTTTGCGCCATGCGCACGGGCCACCGCAGTGTGCCGGCCTCCGCCATGCGCGACGTGGGTCGCGGGACGATTCGCCCGCGCCAGGTACACCACCACATGCTGCCCCGGCTTCAGGCGCGAGGACACCGCAAGCTTGTTCCACGAGGCGACGCTGGACGGGTTCTGCCCATAGCGCTTGGCGAGCACCGCGACCGTTTCGCCGCGGCGTGCCCGCACCAGGGACCGCTGCATCCGGACCGGCGGGGGCTCGGGCGCCAGCGCCAGCTGCGCGTTGTCGGCCACATGCTCGGCGACGTTGGCATCCATCTGCTCGGGCCGCGGCACGAGCAGCGTCGAGCCGACCTTGATCAGCATCTTCGGCGGGATGTGGTTGAGGCTGCGCAGCTCGTCCTCGGACATGCCGACGCGCTTGGCCGCTTCCGCCGCCTTCATCGTGGTCGGCACGGTCCAGGCGGTCCAACTCGCGAGCTGGCCGGCGTCGTAGTTCTTCAGGTTGCTGCGGAAGATCGCGGCGTTGTCCCACGGCAGCAGGATCTGCGGGGTTCCGGCGGCCAGGATCACCGGGCGGTTCGCGGCCGGGTTCAGCTCCTTGAAGTCCTCGATGCTGACCCCGGCCAGTCGCGCCGCGAGCGGGACGTCGATGTCGCGGGTGATGTCGACCTTCTGGAAATAGGGGTGGTTGCCGATCTCGGGCAAGGTGGTGTTGAACGCCTGCGGGTTGGCGACGATGTCCTTGATCGCCTGCAGCTTGGGCACGTAGTTGCGCGTCTCCTGCGGCATGTTCAGGTCCAGATAGCCGGTGCCGAGGCCGGCCGCCTGGTTGCGCGCGATCGCGCGCGCCACGTTGCCTTCGCCCCAGTTGTAAGCGGCCAGCGCGAGCTGCCAGTCGCCGAACATGTCATGGAGCTTTTGCAGATAGTCGAGCGCGGCGCGGGTCGAAGCCAGCACGTCGCGGCGATCGTCGCGGAACATGTTCTGCTTGAGGTCGTAGGTCTTGCCGGTGGCCGGCATGAACTGCCACATGCCGGCGGCCTTCGCGCTGGAGACGGCGCGCGGATTGAATGCGCTTTCGACGAACGGCAGCAGCGCCAGTTCGGTCGGCATGTTGCGCTTTTCCAGGTCCTCGACGATATAGAAGAGGTATTTGCTCGAGCGCTCGGTCATCCGCACGATGTAGTCGGGGTGGCCGACATAGTACTGCTCGTTTTGCTGCACCAGCGGGCCCTGCAGATCGGGCATCGCGAACCCGCGCCGGATGCGGGCCCACAGGTCGGCCGGCGGCGTCAGTTGCGCGACCGTGCGCGATGCGGTGGTGGCGGGAGTGATCGGCTTCAGGGCGTCGGCTTGAGCCGAAGTGCCGGAGGCGGAGAGGGCGGAGGAACCGAGGGAGGAGGGGGCGGTGGTGCTGGCGCAGCCGGTGAGCCAGAGCAGGCCGGCGATGCAGAGGATATGGAGGAGTCTCATCGGTGACGGGCTTCCCATGGTCGAGGCGCGGCCTGCGCGAACGCGGCCGCGTCGTTGAAGACGCGAGGCACGCCGGGCGGCAGCCGGCGTGACGGGGTGTGACTAGAATCGCTGCGGAAAAGCGAACCAAGCGGGCGCTGTGCGGCAACGCGCTGCAGGCGACAGACCCTGCGGGTCTCATGCCGCGGGCGGGCGACGTTCCATGCCCGCACCGGCTGGGGCATCATTGGCGGAAGGCGGTCGAGCAGGTCCGGCGGCGGCAGAGTCATGAGCGGGCATATTATAAGTTTGCACGATTGGTTTGAAACCCCCCCGGGGCAGTATCTGCTCGCCTGGGAGCGGGCGCAGTACGACCAGGCGGTGGCCGATCTGTTCGGCTACCACGCACTGCAACTCGGTTTGCCCGAACTCGACACGCTTGCCGCCAACCGCATGCCGCAGCGCTGGATCGCGGTCGACACGGCGGCGCCCGGCAAGGCGGACTTGGACACCGGCGCGCAAACGCCGGCCTTCGTGACCGACTTCGCCGCGCTCCCGTTCGCCGAGAACAGCCTCGACCTGGTCGCGCTACCGCACACGCTGGAGCTCGCCGACGACCCGCATGCGACGCTGCGCGAAGTGGTGCGCGTGCTGATGCCGGAAGGGCGCGTGGTGATCAGCGGGATCAATCCGACCAGCCTGTGGGGGCTGCGCCAGTGGCGCGCGCACATCTACCGCTACATGGGTTTCGGCGCGCCGTTCCTGCCGACCGCGGGCGAATTCATCGGCTACTGGCGGCTGCGCGACTGGTTGCGACTGCTGAATTTCGAGGTCGAGGCCGGCAATTTCGGCTGCTACCGGCCGGCGGTGCGCAGCGAGCGATGGCTCGAGCGCTTCGGCTGGATGGACCGCGCCGGCGACCGCTGGTGGCCGATCTTCGGCGCGGTGTATTTTCTCGTGGCGGTCAAGCGGGTGCACGGCATGCGGCTGCTGAGCCCCGCGTGGAAGCCGTCGCGCAGCGCCGCATCTGCTCCTGTTTCGATAGCGAACCGCGCAGGCGGGGCGGCCGCCCACCATCACAGAAGCCACAGAACCCGGCGGACGGACGCGCGATCGTGACCGAGGTGGAAATCTACACCGACGGCGCCTGCAAGGGCAACCCGGGGCCCGGCGGCTGGGGCGCCTGGCTGCGCTGCGGCGACCACGAGCGCGAGCTGTTCGGCGGCGAGTTGGAGACCACGAACAACCGCATGGAGCTGACCGCGGTGATCGAGGCGCTGGCCGCATTGAAGAGGCCGTGCCGGGTCGCGCTGCACCTCGACAGCGAATACGTGCGCAAGGGCATCACCGAATGGATCGCGCAGTGGAAGGCGCGCGGCTGGCGCACCGCCGCGAAGCAGCCGGTGAAGAACGTCGAGCTGTGGCGCCGGCTCGACGAACTGGTGTCCGGCGCCGGGCACCGCATCGCCTGGCATTGGGTCAAGGGGCACTCGGGCGACCCCGGCAACGAGCGGGCCGACGCGCTGGCGAACCGCGGCGTGCCGCAGGCACGAGGCCGGCGCTAGCTGTCGAGTTGCAATAGGTTGTTCACCCGGAAAAGTCCGGGAGACTGGAGTTACCACGCTTCAGGACTCTCAGAGGAAGTCAACCAGGTGAACAGCCACAAGAATGCCAAACTCACCTTTGAAGGACGCAAGTGACTGCGGCGCTTCGAGGAGGGTGATCTTGATGCCCTGCGTGATCGCAGCTCACGGCCAGCTCGCCCCCGCAGTACTGTTGGCAGCGAACTTGCCGATCGCATCGAGCAGTTGCGTCGCGCCCGGATGCCGATGCGCCGCATTAAGCTGTTTGTGCGAACCTGCCAAGCCTTGAGGGTCAAACACACCTTCACCAGGCCGTACCGGCCGCAGATCAACGGCAAGGCCGAGCGCTTCATCCAGCCATGCCTGCGCGAGTGGGCCTACGGCCGTACGTGGAGCAACAGTGCCAGCGCACTTCTTGGCTTCCCGCCTTGGCGGGAACAACCTGTTGCAACTCAACAGCTAGGCGGGGGATTTGCAGCGCCTCGGTTAGGCCGTATAAAGATACTGTATAAATAATCAGTTATCTGGCAGACCCCTTTACCGTAAAGCCTTTTCCGTGATGGCAATTCAGGCTCTCGGCGCGCCCAAAACGCACCGACTGGACCCACTGTCGGCGCTCTCCCAGGTCTGGCGCGCTGCCGAACTGGGGCGCGCCGACAGCGCGGTGCTGCCGACCGGCCATGCGGCGCTCGATGCGCAGCTGCCCGGCGGCGGCTGGCCGCTGGGAGCGATGGTCGAGCTGCTGCAGCCGCGGCCCGGCGCGCACGAGTGGGAGTTGCTGCTGCCGGCGCTGGCCCGGCTCGCGCGCGCGCAGCGCGGCGTGATCGTGCTGGTCGGCGCGCCGCATCTGCCGTTCGGTCCGGCGCTGGCGGCGCGCGGCCTGCCGCCCGAGCGGCTGCTGCTCGTCGAGGCCGCGGCGGGCGCCGCGCGGCTGTGGGCCTGCGAGCAGGCGCTGCGCTGCGCCGACGCGGCCGCGGTGCTGGCCTGGCTGCCGCAGGCGCGCAGCGATGCGCTGCGCCGTCTGCACCGGGCCGCGCAGGCCGGCACCGGCCTGTTCTTCGTGTTGCGTCCGGCGGCGGTGCGGCACGAGTCGTCCGCCGCGCCGCTGCGTCTGCTGCTCGGCGGTACCGACGCGCTGACGATCGAGATCGTGAAGCGCCGCGGGCCGCCGCTGCCGGCGCCGCTGGCGCTGTCCGCGCAGCCGGCGCCGCTGATCGCGCTGCTCGCGGCGAGCCGTGCCGGGCGCCGTGCATCCGCGCCAGCCTCGTCCGCGCCAGCCTCGTCCGCGCCGCCAGCCTCGTCTGCGCTGCCGTCCACGTTGCCCGCGGCGCCGGGCCGCGTACCGGCCGGCGCCTTCTTCGAGCCTGGGACCGACCATGCACTGGATCGCGTTGCTGCCGCAGCATGAGCCGGACCGGCCGGGCGATCCGCTGGCGCTGGGTTGGCGCGCGCTCGAGTTCACGCCGCGGGTGGCGCTGGTGGACGAGGCGGTGCTGCTCGAAGTCTCGAGCACCGAACGGCTGTGGGGCGGCCGGGACCGCCTGCTGGCCCGGATTTTCGAGCAAAACAGGCCGCAAGCCATTGCCGCACGCGGACAGGGCGCTACATCGTTGATAGCAATCGCGGGACTGCGGCTGGCGCTCGCGCAATCCGAAAAGCCTCGCGAGCAGACGGCGCTGCCCGATGACCTGCCGCTGGCCACGTTGAGCGCGGCGCGGCCACATCTGCCGACCCTGGCACGGCTCGGCTGCCGAAGCTGGGGCCAACTGCGTGCGCTGCCGCGCGCCGGCATCGCGCGGCGTTTCGGCGCGGCGCTGGTCGATGCGCTCGATCGCGCCTATGGCGAGCGGCCCGAGTCTCACCGTTGGCTTGCGCTGCCCGAGCGGTTCGATCAGGCGCTCGATCTCCCGACACTCGCCACCGGCACGCCCGGGCTGCTGTGGGCGGTGCAGCGGCTGCTCGATCGCCTGTCCGCTTGGGCAGGCGCGCGCCAGCAGGGCGTGCTCGCGCTCGAGTTCGAATGGACGCTGGACCAGCGCCGCCTGAACGGCCGGCCGCTGCCGCTGCACGAGCAACTGGTGCTGCGCACCGCGCAGCCGACGCAAAGCAGCGCCCATCTGCGCCGGTTGGCTGGCGAGCACCTGGCGCGTGCGAAGCTCGCGGCGCCGGCGAACCGGCTGCGGCTGCGAACGCTCGAGACCGCGCCCTGGCCCGGCGCCAGCGCGAGCCTCCTGCAGGGGGACGAGCGCCCCGGCGAGCGGCTGCACCAACTGGTCGAACGCCTGGGCGCGCGCTTCGGGCAAGAGCGGGTGCTGATGTGGGCGCCGCGCACCGATCACCGGCCCGAGCGCATGCAGCAGTGGTGCGCCGCGCAGCCGCTGCTGGCGCGTGCGCCGCGTGCCGCGGCGTCTTGCGATGCGGTCGCCAAGAGCCCGTCTGCTACAGGTCCCGCTGCTACAGGTCCCGCTGCTACAGATCCCGCTGCCGCTGGCCTGCCTGCGGTGGACGCGCGGCTCTATCCCGCTTGGCTGCTGCCCGCGCCGCAGCCGCTGACGGTGC
>JAFECV010000112.1 GCA_018241985.1 Pseudomonadota bacterium
GTTCCGGCTTTCTGCTCGACGAAGACCAGATCCCGTGGCTCCTCAACCTGTACCTGCGCTCCGCAAAGGACCGCGACGACTGGCGCTTCGCGCCGCTCGATGCGCCGGACGTGGACGGGGTCGCCCCGGCGTGGTTCGGCCTGGCCGAATGCGACCCGCTGGTCGACGAAGGCGTGGCTTACGCCGACAAGCTGCGCGCGGCCGGCGTCGCGACCGACCTCGAGATCTATCGCGGCATGACCCATGAATTCATTAAGATGGGACGCGCCGTTGCGCTGGCCCGCCGGGCGCACGCGGACGCCGCCGCCGCGCTGCAGGCGGCCTTTTCCATCTGAACCCCCTCGAGCGACGACTTTCGCATGAAACCCCAGGACTTCCGCTTCCATCATCGGCTGCGCGTGCGCTGGGCCGAGGTCGACATGCAGAAGATCGTCTTCAACGCGCATTACCTGATGTATTTCGACACCGCGATCGCCGACTACTGGCGCGCGCTGGCGCTGCCTTACGAAGCGACGATGCAGCACTTCGACGGCGATCTGTACGTGCGCAAGGCGACCGTTGAATTCCACGCGTCAGCGCGCATCGAGGACCATCTCGACATCGTCCTGCGCTGCGGGCGCATCGGCAATTCGTCGATGCGGTTCGATGGCGCGATCTTCCGCGGCGACGAACTGCTGATAGGCGGCGAACTGGTCTACGTGTTCGCCGATCCGGCCACGCAGACGTCGCGGCCGCTGCCTTTGATGCTGCGCGAGATCCTGACCGGCTACGAGGCGGGGGAAGACATGCTGAGCGTGCGGGTCGGCGGCTGGGATGCGTTCGGCGCCGACGCACAGCGGGTACGCAGCGCGGTCTTCGTGCAGGAGCAGCGCATTCCGATGGAGATGGAGTGGGACCAGGCCGACGGCCAGGCGCTGCATGCGGTGGCCTACAACCGTCTCGGGTTGCCGCTGGCCACTGGGCGGCTGCTCGCGCACGCGCCGGGCGTGGCGCGCATCGGGCGCATGGCGGTGGATCGCACGCTGCGCGGCACCGGCTTCGGGCGCCGCGTGCTGGGCGCGCTGGAGCAGGCGGCTCGCGAACGCGGCGAGCGCGAGCTGCTGCTGCACGCGCAATGCAGCGCCGAAGGCTTCTACGCCCGCAGCGGCTACCGTGTGCACGGCGCGCCGTTCGAAGAGGCCGGCATCGCGCATATCGAAATGCACAAGGCGCTTTGACGCCGGAAAGGGAAGGGGAGGGAGCTACATGTCGCGCCGCGGCTGGGTCAAGTACGTCGTGCTGCTCGCGTGCATCGTGCTCGCGTACGTCGCCTACGTGCTGGTGTCGAACGAGGTCCGCACCTCGCGCTGGCAGGCGCATTACTTGACGCAACTGGGCCGGCACCTGCGCTACGCGGTGCACCCCGGCGCGAGCGACTCGATCCGCTTTCCCGGGCACGGTCCGTACGACGAGCGCCTCGGCTACGCGGAGATCCCCGACTTCACCAAACGCCTGGAGCAGCGCGGCTACGCGATCGACGCGCAGGCGCGCATCTCGCAGCGGATGCGCGAGCTGGTCGACGACGGGCTGTTCCCCCCGTACGTCGAGAAGATGCAGGCCGGGCTCGACCTGCAGGGCTGCAACGGCGATCCGCTCTACAGCCAGCGCTATCCGCGCCGCGTCTATCCGGACTTCGCGGCGGTGCCGCCGGTGCTGGTGCGCAGCCTGCTGTTCATCGAGAACCACGACCTGCTGAACCCGGAATACCCGCAGCGCAATCCGGCGGTCGATTGGCGCCGCTTCGCGCGCGCCAGCCTGGACCAGGTGCTGCACCTGGTGTCGCGCAGCCGGCCGACGCCGGGCGGCAGCACGCTGGCCACGCAGATCGAGAAGTACCGCCATTCGCCCGGCGGGCAGACCGAATCGCCGTCGGAAAAGCTGCGCCAGATGGCCAGCGCGTCGGTGCGCGCCTATCTCGGCGGCGAGGACACGCTGCCGTGGCGCCAGCACATCGTGCTCGAGTACGTGAACACCGTGCCGCTGTCCGGCAACGTCGACCACGGCGAGGTGCAGGGCATCGGCGACGGCCTGTGGACCTGGTACGGCGAGGACTTCGACGACGCGAACCGGCTGCTCGACATGGGCGACGACTCGGTCGTCACCGTGCCCCAGGCGAAGGTATTCAAGGAAGCGCTGTCGCTGATGATCGCGCAGCGGCGGCCTTCGTACTACCTGCTGCAGAACACGGCCGCGCTCGACCGGCTCACCGACCGCTACCTGCGCCTGCTGGCGCGCGCCGGGGCCATTTCGCCGGCGCAGCGCGACGCGGCGCTGGCGGTCCGCCTGCAGCAGGCGCGCGCCGCCGCGCCGCGCGTCACCGAGTCGTTCGTCGAACGCAAGGCGGTCAACGGCGTGCGCACCACGCTGTCGGCGATGCTGGGCGTCGACACGCTGTACCACCTGGACCGGCTGGATCTGACCGCGCGCAGCACGATCGACCAGGCGGCGCAGCAGGCCTTCACCGACGCGCTGCAGCGGGTGCGCACCCCCGACGGCGCCCGCGCCGCCGGGCTGTACGGGAAAGACATGCTGCAGCCGTCGGACGATCCGGGGCGCCTGACGTTCAGCGTGGTGCTGTACGAGCAGCGGCACGGCGCGAGCCTGCTGCGCGTGCAGGCCGACAGCGTGGATCAGCCGTTCGACATCAACAACGGCGCGCGGCTGAACCTCGGCTCGACCGCGAAGCTGCGCACCCTGGTGACCTACCTGGAGATCGTCACCGCGCTGCGCGAACGCATGGTCGGCCTCAGCCCCGCCGAGCTGCGCAAGCTGCCGTTGTCGCCGCGGGACGCGCTCAGCAGCTGGGCCGCCGACTATCTGGCGAAGAACCCGGGCGCGACACTACCGGCGATGCTCGAGGCCGCGATGGAACGCAAGTATTCGGGCAATCCCGGCGAGGCGTTCGCCACCGGCGGCGGTTTGCAGAGCTTCACCAACTTCGAGCCGTCCGAGAATTCGCAATTCTTCACCGTGCGCACCGGGTTCCAGCACTCGGTCAACCTCGTGTTCGTGCGGCTGATGCGCGACATCGTCCGCTATGAAGTCCACCAGTTCGAGCCGAGCGTCGACCAGTGGATCGCCGACCCGAAGTCGCCCGAGCGGCAGCTCTACCTGGACCGCTTCGTCGACCAGGAAAGCAGCACCTTCATGCGGCGCTTCTACCTGGAGTACCAGGGCAGGAGCCTGGACCAGGTGCTGGACCATATGTTCGAGCATGTGCAGCAGACGCCGCGGCGCCTCGCGGTGGTGCTGCGCAGCGTCGCGCCGGACATGGACGAAGCGCAGTTCGGCCGGCTGATGCGCGCGCGGATCAAGGGCGTCGCGCTGACCGATGCCGACCTGCACGGCTACTACGAGAAGTACGCGATCGACAAGTATTCGCTGAACGATCGCGGCTATCTCGCGCACGTGCACCCGCTGGCGCTGTGGCTGGCGAACGCGCTGCGCCGCGAGCCGAAGGCGACGTTCGCGCAACTGCTCGAGCAGAGCCGCGACGCGCGGCGCGAAGTCTATGCCTGGCTCTACAAGCCGAACCGGTTCGGCGCGCAGACCGATCGGATCCGGCACCAGCTCGAGATCGTCGCGTTCCAGCGCATCGGCGAGGACTGGCGCCGCCTCGGCTACCCGTTCGACAATCTGACGCCTTCGCTCGCCACCGCGGTCGGCGCCAGCGGCGACCGGCCGCAGGCCCTCTCCCGGTTGATGGGCCTGATCGTCAGCGACGGCATCGACGAGCCGATGACCTCGGTGCGCCGCCTGGACTTCGCGGCCGGCACGCCGTACGAAACCCGCTTCGCGCAGCGCGCCGGCGCGCCGGACCGGTTGCTGCCGAGCGAGATCACGACGGTGGTCCGCCGCTCGCTGGAGGACGTGGTCACCGGCGGCACCGCGCGGCGGCTGAACGGTGCGTTCGCCGAGGCCGTGGGCGGCAAGACCGGCACCGGCGACCAGCGCTTCGGCCCGCGCCGGGTGAATCGCTCGGCGACCTTCGTGTTCTTCGTCGGCGACCGGCTGTTCGGCACGATCACCGCGTACGTGCACGAGCCGTACGCCGCGCGCTACAGCTTCACCAGCGCGATGGCGGTGCAGTTCCTGCGCTCGCTGGCGCCGCTGGTGCATCAGCTCGCGCCGCCCGAGGGCGAAACCGACGCGCTGGCCTGCCGCGGGTAGCGCCGGCCGGCGATTGCCGAGAGGCTGGCAAAACCCGCGCGGCTTGCGTGTCCGCAAAAAAAATCTTCGACGAACCTGCACGGCGCGCCAGGCGTCGTGCTACGCTTTCATTAAGTTACACGCGGCAGCGCCGGGCGGCGCTTCTCGATCGGACTTGAGGCGATGGCCGGAGCGTGCGATGCAGTCCGCAGCAGACCAGATGGACCGGATCAACCGCGAAGCCTGGCGCGCGCCGGGCAACGTCGCATGGTTCGCAACCCTGGAGGGTTGGACCGACGCCGGCGAACGGATCGCGACCGAGCGCGTCGCGGCCGAGTTCGCGGGGCAGCCCATCCTCGACATCGGCGTCGGCGCCGGACGCACCACGCCGCTGCTGCGCGCGATCAGTGAAGACTACACCGCGATCGACTACACGCCCGAGCTGGTCGAGGCCTGCCGGCGCAAGTACCCCGATGTCCGCGTGGCGCAGGGCGACGCGCGCGACCTGTCGCGCTTTGCCGATGGCTCGTTCGCGCTGGTCGTGTTCAGCTTCAACGGCATCGACGCGGTCAGCCCGGAGGACCGGATGCAGGTGCTGCGCGAAGCGGCGCGAGTGCTGCGGCCCGGCGGCGTGCTGCTGGTCTCGACCCACAACCAATCGGGTCCGGGCCACGGCGAGCGTTTCCACCTCGGCATCTCCTTCAGCCGCAACCCGTTTAGGCTTGCCGTGCGCACGCTGCGCGCGCTGCTCAAGGCGCCTCGCACGATTTCGAACTACCGGCGCTATTCGCGGCTGAACCAACGGGGCGACGGCTTTTCGATCATGAACGCGGCGGCGCACAACCACGGCATCGTGATCCACTACATCACGATCGAGAAGCAGTGCGAGCAACTGGTTGAGGCAGGCTTCGCGGCCGACCCCGAGATCTACGGGGAACTCGATGGCCGGCTCGTCCATCCCGGCGAGGACGTCAGCCGCTACATGTGGTTCCACTTCATCGCGCGCAAGCCCGCGGGCGGGGCGAAGGCAGCGGTCACCGGCGCAGCCGGTTGAGGGCGCTTGGGCTGCGGCGCGTGCAGCCGCCCTAGACATCCTGCAGCAGCGGATACGGCAGCGCCAGCAGCGTGAGCGGAGCACCGTCCGGCGAACCCGCGCGAATCACACCCGACGCAGCCGCCTGCGTCTGAATCGACACGATCGCGTCGCACCCGCCCCGCGGCGCCGGCGCCGCCTGCGCGACCCGTCCGCAGGGCTGGGACGGATCGCTGCCGTGGAACAGTTCCTGGCCAGCGCTGAGCGGCTCGTCGCAGTGTGCCAGGTACGCCCGGCGCTTGAGCGTGCCGCGGAACTGGCTGCGCGCGACCACTTCCTGGCCCGGATAGCAGCCCTTGTGGAAATCGACGCCGCCGACCGATTCGTAGTTCAGCATCTGCGGCACGAACGCGTCGACCACCGGCTGCGAGAGCGTGACCACGCCGCTGCGCACCTCGCCCCAGTCCCAGAGCTCGGCGGCAAGCGGCTCGCCGGGCGGCGCGGCGGCGCCAGCGGGCGCGATCCACAACGCGCGCGGCTGGCCGTCGGCGGGATACAGGCCGACCCGAAATTTATCGCCAAAAGTGGCCACAGCCCACGGTTTATCTAAACTGTCTGCTCTACTATCGATAGCATCGCCGGCGACGCCGAACAACACGAACGCGTCGCTCGCGTCGCGCAGGCGCACCTTGGCGCGGAGCACGAACATCGTGAGGCGCTTCAGCGTGGCGGGCAGCAGGTCGCGGCTGCAGACCAGCAGGATCTCGCTGGTCCCACGGCGCAGCGCGATGAAGCTCGCCTGCATGCGCCCCTTCGGCGAGCACAGCGCCGCCAGCCGGGCCTCGGTACCGCCGAGTTGCAGGAAATCCTGGCTCAGCAGCCCGTGCAGGAACTTCGATGCGTCGTCGCCCTGCACGCCGATCACGCCAAGTCGCGGCAGCGGCGCAACGCCGTTCAGTGCCGCGGCCGGCGCCTGCGCGGCGGTGTCCGAATCGGCAGCAGAGAGAGGGGCGGCGTTCATCGCCATGAATTATCATGCCCGGTGGATTTCCTGCAGATGGTGGGGCTGTGCGTCGGCTGTTATCGGGGCTCATGTTGCTGCTCGCGTTGGGCGTTGGCGGCGCGCTATGGTGGATGAACCAGCCGGTGCCGCTGGACCGGGCGCGCATCCCGCCGCAGGCCGCGGGGCTGGATCTGTTCGTCCCGCCGGGCACCACGCCGCGCGGCGTCGCGCAGGCGATTGCCGACGCCGGCGTGCGGATCGACCCGCGCGCGTTGTTCTGGTGGTTCCGCCTGTCCGGCCGCTCGCGCGGCATCAAGGCCGGCAGCTATGAAATCGACCCGGGCGCGACGCCGCGCAGCCTGCTCGACATGCTGGTGCGCACCGACCCCCACACGAGCACGGTCACGCTGATCGCGGGCTGGACGTTCCGCCAGTTCCGCGGCGCCTTGGCCCGGGCCGACCAGTTGCGTCCCGACACGCAGGCGCTGGCCGACGACGCCGTGATGACGGCCCTGGGCCGACCCGGCCTCAGTCCCGAAGGGCACTTCTACCCGGACACCTACAGCTATCCGAAGGGCAGCAGCGACATGGCCGTGCTGCGGCGCGCGATGCGGCTGATGGATGCGCAGCTTGCCGCCGCTTGGGGACAGCGCGCGAGCGACCTGCCGATCGCCACGCCGGAGCAGGCGCTGATCCTCGCCAGCATCGTCGAGAAGGAAACCGGCCGCGCCAGCGACCGCGCGATGATCGCCGCGGTGTTCTGCAACCGGCTGCGCAAGGGCATGCTGTTGCAGACCGACCCGACGGTGATCT
>JAFECV010000113.1 GCA_018241985.1 Pseudomonadota bacterium
GATGAAGAGCGCCGGCGCAGCGCCGGGAGCGACCCGATGGAGCGGCGACTGCGCCTGCGCCGTCCGGATATCGAGCAAGAGCTTGTCGTTGATGCTGGTTGCGACCAGCGGCACGAGGTCGTAGATGCCGCTCAGCGCGATCACCCCATCGACGGCCTGCGCGCGTGCACCGAGCTCGGGCCAGCGCGTGAGCGCCAGTTCGACCGCGAGGTGCGCGCCGGCGGAATGACCCGCGGCGATCAGCGCGCCCGGCGCCTGACCCAGCGACGCCAGATGATCGAGGACGCGCGGCACCGACGCACGCGCCGCATCCATCAGCTCGGCCAGCGTGACCGACGGGCACAACGGATAGTTGACCAGCGCGACGTTGTAGCCGCGCCGCGTGAACGCGGGTGCGATGAAGCGGAACGTCGCCTTGTCGCGCGACTGCCAGTAGCCGGCGTGAAAGTACAGCAGCGTGCCGAGTGGCTTACCGGACGGCCCACTGCCCGCGCCGAAGAAGTCGAAGCGCTGCCGCTCGTGCGGCCCGTAGCGCAAATCCAGCGTGCCCGATGGCGCAACGACCGCCGACTGCGCCTCGTACTGCGCGAGCAGCGCAGGGAAGCTGGCGCGCATCTGGCCGTCGAAATACTGGAACTGCGGATCGTCGGAAGGCATGAAGCTCTCCGCGGAACGCCGCGCCCGGCTCAGGCCGTCGCGGCGGATTCGACCGGCTCGAACGCGACCTGCCCGCCGACCACGGTGCAGCGCACCCGCCCCGGCAGCCGCTGCCCGTCGAACGGGGTGTGCTTGCCCTGGCTGCGCAGCGCCGCCGGCTGCACCGTCCATTCGTCATCGGGATCGAAGATGCACAGGTCGGCCTGGCCGCCGACGGCGATGCGACCGACGCTCGCCTGCAGCGTGCCGAGCGCCGCGCCCAGCACCCGCGCCGGCCCGGCGGTCAGCACCGCGAGCGCACGGGAGAGGTGGGCGCCGCCGCCTTCGCTCCATTTCAGCGCAAGACTCAGCAGCAGCTCGACGCCGGTGGCGCCGGGCTCGGCCTCGGCGAACGGCAGCGTCTTTCCGTTCTCGTCGACCGGCGTGTGGTCGGACACCAGCGCGTCGATCGTGCCGTCGGCCAGCGCACTGCGCAGCGCATCGCGGTCGCGCTGCTGGCGCAGCGGCGGATTCAATCTCGCGCGCGCATCGAAGTAGCCGATGTCCGCGTCGGTCAGGTGCAACGAATTGATGCTGACGTCCGCGGTGACCGGCAGCCCCGCGTCCTTGGCCTGGCGCAGCAACAGCGCGCCGGCCGCGCTCGAGAGCCGGCACAGGTGCACCCGCGCGCCGCTCGCCTTCATCAGCTCGAAGATGGTGTGCAGCGCAATGGTCTCGGCCACCACCGGAACGCCGGAGAGGCCCATGCGCATCGCAAGCGGGCCGCTGGCGGCGACGCCGCCGCCCAGATGCAGGTCGAGCGGCCGCAGCCAGACCGTGTAGCCGAAGGTCGCCGCGTACTGCAGCGCGCGCAGCAGCACCTGGGTGTCCTGCACGGCCGCGTCGGCCTGGCCGAAGCCGATGCAGCCGGCCTCGGTCAGTTCGAGCATCTCGGTCAGCACCTGGCCGCCGAGGCCGCGCGTCAACGCGCCGAGCGGGAACACGCGCGCCTGGTGGAGCTTTTCCGCGCGCATCTTCAGCATTTCCACCAGGCCGGGCTCGTCGAGCACCGGATCGGTGTCGGGCGGGCAGACCAGGCTGGTGACGCCGCCGGCGACCGCGGCCGCCATTTCGGATTCGAGCATGCCTTCGTGCTCGTGCCCCGGCTCGCGCAGCCGCACCGCGAGATCGACCAGCCCGGGCGCGACGATGCAGCCGGAGGCGTTCAGCACGCGGCTCGGCACGAAGCCGCCTGCTATGTTCTTGATAGCAATGATGCGGCCCGCGGCAATCGCGATGTCGCAGATTTCATCCAAATTCGAGGCCGGGTCCAGCACACGGCCGTTCTTGATCAGCAGCTTCATGCCTCGTTCCCCGCGACGATGCCCATCACCGCCATGCGCACCGCGATGCCGAACGTGACCTGCGGCAGGATCACGCTGCGGTCGCCGTCGGCCACCGCGGAGTCGATCTCGACGCCGCGGTTGATCGGGCCCGGATGCATCACGATCGCATCGGGCCGGGCCAGCGCCAGCTTCTCGGGCGTCAGGCCGTAGCTCTTGAAGTACTCCTGGCTCGACGGCAGCAGCGCGCCGCTCATGCGCTCGTTCTGCAGCCGCAGCATGATCACCACGTCGCAGTCCCGCAGGCCTTCCTCGAGCGAATGGCAGACGCGCACGCCCATCGCCGCCAGATCCGGCGGCACCAGGGTCTTGGGCCCGACCACGCGCACCTCGGGGCAGCCGAGCGTGGTCAGCGCATGGATGTCGGAGCGCGCGACGCGCGAATGCAGCACGTCGCCGACGATCGCGACGGTGAGCCGGCTGAAGTCGCGCTTGTAGTGGCGGATCGTGTACATGTCGAGCAGCGCCTGCGTCGGATGCGCATGGCGCCCGTCGCCGGCGTTGACCACGTGCACGTGCGGCGCGACATGCTGCGCGATCAGGTACGGCGCGCCGCTCTCGCCGTGCCGCACGACGAACAGGTCGGCCGCCATCGCGGACAGGTTCGCGATCGTGTCGAGCAGCGACTCGCCCTTGGCGGTCGAGCTGCGCCCGATGTCGAGGTTGATCACGTCGGCCGACAGCCGCGTCGCCGCGATCTCGAACGTGGTGCGCGTGCGCGTGCTGTTCTCGAAGAACAGGTTGAACACGCTCTTGCCGCGCAGGAGCGGCACCTTCTTGACCTCGCGGTCGCCGACGCTGACGAACTGAGCGGCGGTGTCGAGAATGTGCGTGACGATCTCGCGCGGCAGGCCTTCGATCGACAGCAGGTGAATCAGTTCGCCGTGCCAGTTCAGCTGGGGATTGCGCGGCGTCATGGTCAAGCTGTTTTCTCCATGCGGAAGCTGAAGCGCCCGGCCGCGTCGCGCGCCAGCGCGAGGTGCTGCGCGGCCGGCAGCGCGACCCGCGCCGCGGCAAAGTCCGCCTGCACCGGGAGCTCACGTCCGCCGCGGTCGACCAGCACCGCGAGCCGCACGGCCGCGGGCCGCCCGTAGTCGAACAGCTCGTTCAGCGCCGCGCGGATCGTGCGCCCGGTGTAGAGCACGTCGTCGAGCAGCAGGATGTCGGCGCCGTTCACGTCGAACGACAGCCGCGTGCGCCCCGAGCTGCCGGACAGCCCGCGCTGCGCGAAGTCGTCGCGGTGCAGCGACGACGAGATGATGCCGGCCTCGCCGGGGAGCCCCAGTTCCTGCTGCAGCCGATCGGCGAGCCACGCGCCGCCGGACGCGATCCCGACCAGCTTCGCACCGGCACCGCGCAACATGGGCGCCGCGCGCCGCAACTCCGCGTACAGCGCCTCGGCGTCGAGCGCCAGCAGACCTCCGGTTTCGCTGCTCATGCAAGCTCTCGTAGAAATTGTTCGAGGATGATGCAGGCCGCCGCGGCGTCGGGGTCGGCCGCGCCGGCGGCGCGCGCCTCGGTCGTGCTGTAGCGTTCGTCGACCTCGAACACGGCCAGCCCGGTGCCGGCGTGCAACTGGCGCGCGAACCGGCGCGCGCGCGCGGTCATCTCATGCGGCGCGCCGTCGGGATGGAACGGAATGCCGACCACCAGCGCATCGGGCTGCCATTCGGCGACGCGCTCGCGCGCCAGGCGCAATCGCTCCATGCCTTCGGCCCGGATCGTCGCCTGCGCGCTGGCCTGTCCCAGCAGTCGGCTGCCGACCGCAACACCGGTGCGCCGGACGCCGAAATCGAAAGCCAGAAAGGTCTGAGGGGCAGATGAGGCGGCGGTGCCGACCGACGCGCTCATGCGTGCCCCGCCTGCGGCGACAGCATCCAGGCCTGCAGGCCGAGCAGGGCGAGCGCACGGTCGTAGCGCTGCTCGATGGGCGTGTCGAAGATCACCGCGACGTCGGCGCCGACGGTGAGCCAGCTGTTCTCCGCGATTTCCGACTCGAGCTGGCCTTCGCCCCAGGCCGAATAGCCGAGCGACACCAGCACCCGCCGCGGGCCCGCGCCGGTGGACAGCGCTTCGAGCACGTCCTTCGACGTCGTCATCTCCAGGCCACCGGCGATCGCCAGGGTTGATGCATACGCGGTCTCGCCCGCGCCGCCCTTGCCGCCCGTGGCACCGGCGCCCAGCGGCATCGGGTCGTGCAGCACGAAGCCGCGCTCGGTCTGGACCGGCCCGCCCTGGAACACCGGCGAGGCGATCAGGTCGTCGCGCTGGAGCTTGAGTTCGACCTTGTCGAACAGGTTCTTCAGGTTGATGTCGCTGGGCTTGTTGATGATCAGCCCGAGCGCGCCGCGCTCGCTGTGCTCGCACATGTAGATCACGCTGCGCATGAAAATCGCGTCGCGCAGCCCCGGCATCGCGATCAGGAAATGATGCGTCAGGTTGATCGACTCGGCGGGCGCGGACATGACGTCGATTCTACGCCGCCGATGCCCCTGGCCAGCGCCGCGGGCGCGGTGCGCGGACGCCCCGTCGAGACGGGTCCGGCAGCGCCGATCCGGCCCGGAGCCGATCGCCGTTTGCTACATTAATCGTAGCTACAGGCGCAATGAATTCGTTGTCTTGAGCCCGATCAGGCTTCGATTTCCGCGCTTGAATAGTGGCGCACCAGGCTCAGCAGCTCTTCTTCGGAATACGGCTTGCCGAGGTAGTGATTCACGCCGAGTTCGCGCGCCAGCTCCTTGTGCTTTTCGGCGATGCGCGAAGTGATCATGATGACCGGCAGATCGGCGATCTGCCGGTCGGCCCGGATGTTGCGGACCAGGTCGAACCCGTCCATGCGCGGCATCTCGATATCGGCCAGCACCACGGCCGGGCGCTCCTCGGCGAGCCGCTGCAGCGCCTGCAGGCCGTCGACCGCGAGCGCGACCCGATAGCCTTCGCGCTGCAGCAGCCGCTGCGTGACGCGGCGCACGGTGACCGAGTCGTCCACGACCAGCACCAGCGGGGCCTCCGCGGGCGCCGCGGCCGCCGGTTCGGCGTTCGCGGGCGGTGGCCTGCGCTGCGCGCCCAGGCGCCGCGCCTGTTCGCCGTAGACCGCGGCCAGCGCGACCGGGTTGTAGATCAGCACCGCCGCGCCGGAGGCCAGCACGGTCATCCCGGCCAGGCCCGGCAGGCGCGACAGCTGCGGCCCGAGGTTCTTCACCACCACTTCCTGGTTGCCCAGCACCTCGTCCACCTGCAGGGCCACGCGCTGGCCGGCGCTTTGCAGCACCACCACCGAGCCGGTCTTGCCCGAGGCCGCGCTGCTGCCGCCCGAACCCTGCAGCAGCGCACCGGCCCAGAACAGCGGCACCGGCTCGCCGCCATGGTCGATGCTGCCGCGGTCGAGCGCCTGCTCCAGCTCGGCCGTCGGAACCCGCCGCACCGTCTCGACCACGCTCGACGGCACCCCGAACAACCGGTCGTCGGCGCGCAGCATCACGACCTGGGTGACCGCGGTCGTCAGCGGCAGCACCAGCTGGAAGCAGGTGCCCTGGCCCGGCTGGGTCGAGGTCTCGATGCGCCCGCCGACCGCCGTGACCTCGGCACGGACCACGTCCATGCCGATGCCGCGTCCGGCCAGCTCGCTGACCTGCGCCGCGGTGGAAAAGCCGGGCGTGAACACGAGGTCGATCGCCTGCGCGTCCGACAGCGGCTGTTCGGCCGAGGCAAGCCCCAGCGTACGCGCCTTGGCGCGAATGCGGTCCAGGTCGAGGCCGGCGCCGTCGTCGCGGAATTCGACCGACACGTCGTTGCCGGCATGGTGCAGCGCGATGGTGATCGTGCCGGTCGGGCTCTTGCCCTGGCCGCTGCGCACCACGGCGTCTTCGATGCCGTGCACCACCGCGTTGCGCAGCAGGTGCTCGAAGGCCGGCAGCATGCGGTCCAGCACGCCGCGGTCCATTTCGATCACGCCGCCGACGATGTCGAGCTTCACCTGGCGGCTGGTTTCCTTCGCGGCCTGGCGCAGCACGCGGTACAGGCGGTCCGACACGCTCTCGAATTCGACCATCCGGGTGCGCAGCAGGTCGCGCTGCATCTCGCGCGTCTGGTGCGCCTGGGCGTTCAGGTTGTCTTCCGCGGCCTCGACCGCGCGCTGCAGGCTGCGCTGCACGGTCGCCACGTCGTTCACCGACTCGGCCATCATCCGCGTGAGCTCCTGCACGCGGGTGAAGCGGTCGAACTCGAGCGGATCGAACTGCTGCTGCGCCTCCTTGGCCTGCGCCAGGCGCGACTGCATCTGGCTGTCGGCCTGCAGTTCGAGGTCACGCAGCTGGCGGCGCAGCCGCTCCAGGTTGCCGGTGAGCTCGGCCAATGCGCCGCGCAGCTGTCCCACGTCGGACTCCAGCCGCGAGCGCACGATCATCACCTCGCCGGCCTGGTTCAGCAGCCGGTCCAGCAGTTGCGAGCGCACCCGCACCACCGGGTTGTTCGACGGACGCTGCGGCGCCGGCACGGTCACCGCCGCGGGAGCGATCGCGCTCGCGCGCGCGCCGGCGGCTTCAGCCGACAGGGCCGCGGGCTGGGGCGCGGCTGCGGCCCCTTGCGACGCCGCGGCCGATTCGCTCGCGACATGACGCTGGCGCAACTGGTCGAAGTCCGCCTGCATCGCGTCGAAACGCACCAGCAGCGGCTCCAGTTGCGCGGCCGGAAGATCGCTGGCCGGCGTGATCTGCTCGACCTCTGACTCCATCCGGTGCGCCATCTCGCCCAGCCGCATCGCACCGGCGAGCCGCGCGCTGCCCTTGAGCGTGTGCAGCGCACGCAGCATCTCGACCCGCGCGCCGGCGTTCGCCGGTCGCGCCGACCACTGGCGCAGCGCGCCACCGAGTTGCGGCAGCAGTTCGTTCGCCTCGTCTTCGAAAGTCGGGAACAGATACGGATCGACGG
>JAFECV010000114.1 GCA_018241985.1 Pseudomonadota bacterium
CGAAGGCCGCGGAGCAGGCCGTGCGCGGGCACCCGCGGAACTGGCTCCGCCAGGCCGCTGGGTGCGCCCCCTCGAAGGGGGAGGCGAAGCGACACGCAGTGCGCGAAGCCTGGGGGTGGTACATCTCAGCGCGCGCGCGTGCCGAACAGCGCCGCGCCGACGATCATCAGCGCCGCCAGCAGGATCGATACGCTGGGCCGTTCGCCGCGCAGCGTGAGCAGCAGCAGCGTCGACAGGAGCGGCGTGAGGAAGCTCAGCAGGCCGATCGAGCGCGGGTCGCCGCGCTTCAGGGCCGCGTCCCACAGGAAGAACGCGCCGCCCAGCGGCCCCAGCCCCATCAGCGCGATCAGCAGCCAGTCGCCGCCGCTGAGCGCGGCCGGCGGTTCGAGCAGCAGGTGGCACAGCAGCGCGAGCAGCCCCGACGCGGCCGCGAAGCCGCCGACGGCAGCAGTCGGGAACGCGGCCACGCGCCGGGTCAGCAGCGAATAGCTGGCCCAGACCAGCGCCGATCCGGCCGCGGGCAGGTAGCCCCAGGCGAGGCCGCCTTCCAGCCGGCGTCCGCCGGCGATCGCCAGCGCGGCGCCGGCAAAGCCGATCAGCGCCGCCACGACATGCGCAGGCCGCAGCTCGATGCCGCGCAGCAGCAGCGGCGCGAGCAGCACGATCAGCAGCGGCCACAGGTAGTTCACCAGGTTCACCGACACCGGCGGCGCGTTGCGCAGCGCGATGAACAGCAGAAAGTGAAAGCCGAACAATCCGTACACGCCAAGCGCCAGCGTTGTCGGCGGCACGCGCCACTGCCGCGCCAGCGGCCAGGACGGAACGCTCCCGATCAGCAGCGCGACGCCGGTCAGCAGGAACGGCGGCACGTGCTGCAGCGTCACGCCGAGCGAGGCCAGCGTGGCCCACAGCAGGATCGCGCCGAGCGCGAGCAGGTTGGCTTGCATGGGGCGCGAGCTTGAGGCGAGCTCAAGTTCCGGCCGCGGCGACACGCGCGGCGAGCTGCGACTGCAGCCGGCGCGCAAGCTGGTCGGCGGCCTCCTGCCAGCTCGCCGACACCCCGACCGCGGCGAGGTCGACGGTTTGCAGGCCGGGGTAGCCGCAGGCGTTGATGCGCGTGAACGGCTCCAGGTCCATCGCCACGTTCAGCGCGACGCCGTGGTAGCTGCAGTTGCGGCTGACCTTGATGCCCAGCGCCGCGATCTTGCCCAGGCCGCGAAAGTCCGGCGCCGCGTCGGCCGCGCGTTCGCCGGACGCGAGGCGGCGCGGGCGCTGCGGCAGCAGATCGTGCGCGCGCGGGTCGTCCAGACGCACGTAGATGCCGGGCGCGCCGGCGACCCGGTGCCCGGTCACGCCGAAGTGGGCGAGCGTGCCCAGCACCGCCTGCTCGATGCGGTACACGTATTCCTTGACGAAGTAGCCGGCGCGGCGCAGGTCGATCAGCGGGTAGGCCACCACCTGGCCCGGGCCGTGGAACGTGACCTGCCCGCCGCGGTCGGTCGCGACCACCGGAATCGCGCCCGGCGCGAGAATATGCTCCGATTTACCCGCAAGCCCTTGCGTATAGGTCGCAGGATGCTCGCAAATCCATAGCACATCCGGCGTCGCTGCGGTGCGCTCGGCGGTGTACGCGCGCATCGCGGCGTAGGTCGGCAGGTAGTCGACCCGGCCCAGCGGCTGCACGGCGATCGTCATCGGTCGGCAGGCGCTAAAGCACCACCTTGACCATCGGATGGCTGGTGAGCGCGCGGTACAGACCATCGAGCTGCTCGCGCGAGGTCGCGGTCACCGTGACCGTGATGCCCAGGTACTTGCCGGCCTTGCTGCTGCGCAGCTCGACGGTCGCGGCGTCGAATCCGGGGTCGAACCGGCGCACGATCTCGACCACCGTGTGCACGAAGCCGTCGACCTTCGCGCCCATCACCTTGATCGGGAACGGGCTCGGGTACTCGATCAGCGAGTCGCGTCGGGTGTCGGAGGGCGCGGAGTCATCCATTGCGTGCGTCCATCGTGGGGTCGGGTTGGATTTTCGCCTGCTGATAGCCTTGGTACAGCCGGGCATAGACCGGGCCGGGCACGCCGGCGCCGACCGGGCGGCCGTCGAGCCGGGTCACTGCCAGCACCTCCTTGGTCGCGGACGACAGCAGCAGCTCGTCGGCCGCCAGCACTTCGTCCCGCGCGATGCGGCGCAGCTCGAACGGGATGCCGGCTTCGGCGCACAGCGCCTCGATCAGGCCGTAGCGGATGCCTTCGAGCACGAGGTTGTCGCGCGGCGGGCCGAGCACGCGCCCCTGCCGCACGACCCAGACGTTGCTGGCCGACGCCTCGCTCAAGAATCCGCGGCGGAACATCACGACCTCGACCGCGCCGGCGTCGACCGCGATCTGCCGCGCGAACACCGCGCCCTGCAGGCTGGTCGACTTGATGTGCGCCTTCTCCCAGCGGAAGTCGCCGGCGGTGACGCAGGCAACGCCCGCGCTGCGCTGCTCGGCCGGCACCGCGGGCATCGCGTTCGCCATCATGAACACCGTCGGCGTGAGCCCGGGCAGCATCGCGTGATCGCGCAGCGCGACGCCGCGCGTCACCTGCAGGTACAGCAATTGATCGAGATTCTGCGCCGAAGCGCCCATGAATTGCGCATGCTTTGCTATCAATTGAGTAGCAACCTCGCGCCATGCGGGGATGGTCATCGGGTTCGCGATGCGCACCGCGGCGAGCGAGCGCGCGAGCCGCGCCATGTGCGCGTCGAAGCGAAACAGGCGGCCGCGATAGACCGGCAGCACCTCGTAGACGCCGTCGCCGAACACGAAGCCGCGGTCCATCACGCTGACCTTCGCGCGCGACACCGCGGTGTATTCGCCGTTCAGGTAGCAGGGCAGGTCGGGCAGGCCGTTCATCGCGGAGGGTGCATGAATGCGTCCGTGCAGCGATCAGCGCAGCAGCACCACGCCGGCGACCGCAAGCCATCCGAGCGCGAAGTTGGCCAGCACCAGCGGATGCAGCCTGGCGAGCTGCGCTGCCGCCTGTGCCGTGTCGTGCCGGGCCATCGCTTGGCGCGCGCGGCGAAACGGCCCGAAATACGCCCAGCCGAACAGCAGGAACATCACGATGCCGATGCCCAGCATCAGGTGCAGCCCGAGCGGCGCCCGGGCCATGCCGATCACCGACAGCATGTAGCCGCCGCTCACCAGGATCAGCACGACGCTGGCCCAGACCATCACGAGGAAGCGCGCGAGCACCTGCACCAGCAACGGCAGCCGCGCCGGAGGCTGCAGTTGCGCCTGTGCAACGGGCCGCAGCGCATAAAGCATGAAGCCCATGCCGCCGAGCCAGGTGATGGCGCCGATCAGATGCAGCAGTCTGGCGATTGCGTCCATGGGTGAAGCGGGTTTGCGAACGGTCCAACGCCGGATTTTGACGCCCCGGCTCATTCGCCTGCAAAGTCGCATCGGTTTGACCTTGCGCAATGCGCGGCACGCGCTGCCCCGGAAGCGTCGGAAACGGCCAGTTTTCTACATATAATCAATGGCTTTGCGGACGAACCCGGCTGTAACCTGGGCGTAACCTGAGATGCCGAGAATCGGACCGCCGCAGGGCGACGAGCCCGACGAGTCGAGCGAGCCGCCGTTCAAGCGGCTCTCCGCCGAGGAGGCGCGCCGGTTTCGGCAGCAGCATCCGTCGCTGTCGCCGTGGCGGGTGGTGGCCTGGCAGCTCGGCGTCGCGCTGGTGCTGGCGCTCGGCGGCTGGCTGCTGAGCGGACGGCGCAGTGTCGGCTGGTCGGTCGGCTACGGCGCGCTGGCGGTGGTGGTTCCAGCGGCGATGTTCGCGCGGGGTCTGACGAGCCGGCTGTCGTCGATGAGCGCGGGTGCCGCGGCCTTCGGGTTCTTCCTGTGGGAGGCGGTGAAGGTGGCGCTGACGGTCGCGATGTTGTTCGCGGCGCCGCGGCTGCTGCCGGGCCTGAGCTGGCCGGCGATGCTGGTCGGGTTGGTGGTGACGATGCAGGTGTATCTGGCGGCGCTCGCGTGGCGCCCGAAACGTTGAGAAACTGACGAGCGAATCGATGGCTGCTGAAAACGGACCCGACGCGAGTGAATACATCATTCACCACCTGACCCATTGGCAGAATCACCCGATGAAAGGGGTGATCGATTTTTCGGTGTTCAACATCGATTCGCTGTTCTGGGCCGGGCTGCTGGGCGTGCTGACCTGCTTCTTCCTGTGGCGCGCGGCCCGCGCCGCGACCTCCGGCGTGCCGGGCCGGTTCCAGGCCGCGGTCGAAATCCTGGTCGAGATGGTCGACAACCAGGCCAAGGGCATCATCCACAACGCGAAGAGCCGCAAAGTCGTGGCGCCGCTCGCGCTGGTGCTGTTCATCTGGATCTTCCTGATGAACGCGATGGACCTGCTGCCGGTCGACCTGCTGCCGAAGATCTGGGGCTGGATCCACAGCGCCGCCAGCGGCGATCCGGACCACGCCTACATGCGCGTGGTGCCGACCGCCGACCTGTCGACCACGTTCGGCCTGTCGATATCGGTGCTGCTGGTCTGCCTGGTCTACAACGTGAAGATCAAGGGCTGGGGCGGCTGGCTCCACGAGCTGTTCACCGCGCCGTTCGGCAAGCATCCGATCCTGTGGCCGATCAATTTCGTGATGCAGCTCATCGAGTTCGCCGCGAAGACCGTCTCGCACAGCATGCGGTTGTTCGGCAACATGTACGCCGGCGAGCTGCTGTTCATGCTGATCGCGCTGCTGGGCGGCGCCGCGGCCGCGACGCTTCCCGGCGTGCTGCTGCCGGTGGGCCAGATCATCGCCGGCGTGATCTGGGCGATCTTCCACATCCTGATCATCACGATCCAGGCGTTCATCTTCATGATGCTCGCGCTGGTGTACATCGGGCAGGCGCACGACACCCATTAGCGCCGTCCCATCACGAGTTTCCCTTCCCAACCCTTCCTTCCCACTGGAGTCAACAAATGGAACATGTCCTCGGTCTCGTCGCCCTCGCCGCCGGTCTGATCATCGGTCTCGGCGCCATCGGTGCCTGCATCGGCATCGGCGTCATGGGCAGCAAATACCTGGAAGCCGCCGCGCGCCAGCCGGAGCTGATGAATGAACTGCAGACCAAGATGTTCCTGCTGGCCGGCCTGATCGACGCCGCGTTCCTGATTGGCGTCGGCCTGGCGATGATGTTCGCGTTCGCGAACCCGTTCGTGCTGAAGTGAGAGCCGCAAGTCACGCATTGGCATTGAGCGAGAGGAGGGTGCCGTGAGCATCAACGCAACGCTGTTCCTCCAGATAGTGGTGTTCGCGATTCTGGTGTGGTTCACGATGAAGTTCGTGTGGCCGCCGATCGCCGCCGCGCTGGACGAGCGAGCCAAGAAGGTCGCCGACGGCCTTGCAGCGGCCGAAAAGGCTCGCACCGAGCTGTCGTTCGCGAACAAGCGCGTCGAGGAAGAACTCGCCAAGTCGCGCAACGATTCGGCGGCGCGGCTGGCCGACGCCGACCGTCGCGCGCAGGCGATGGTCGAAGAGGCCAAGGCCCGGGCGGCCGACGAGGGCGGCAAGATCATTGCCGCCGCCAAGGTCGAGGCCGACCAGCAGGCCGTGAAGGCGCGCGAGGCGCTGCGCGAGCAGGTCGCCGCGCTGGCGGTCAAGGGCGCAGAACAGATCCTGCGCCGCGAAGTCGACGCCCGCGTCCACGCCGACCTGCTCGATCGCCTGAAGACCGAGCTGTGAGAGGGCGCCATGGCTGAGATCGCAACCATCGCCCGGCCCTACGCCGACGCGCTGTTCCAGGCTGCCGGGTCGGCTGGCGACCTGGACGCCGTGCAGGCCTGGCTCGACCAGCTCGCCGTGGTGGCGGCCGATCCGCAACTGCAGCAGTTCGCGGACAGCCCGGCGGCCACGGCCGATCAGGTGTTCGAGCTGATCAACGGTCTGGTGCGCGCGCCGTCCGCGGTGACGGCCAATTTCCTGCGCACCGTGATCGAGAACGGCCGCCTCGCGGCGCTGCCCGAGATCGCGACCCAGGTCCGCACGCTGAAGAACGCGCGGCTCGGCGCGTCCGACGCGACCGTCTACAGCGCGTTCGCGATGGACGAGGCGGCGCTGGCCGGCCTCGCGACGACGCTGGAGAAGCGCTTTGGCCGCAAGCTGAACCTGCGGCTCGAGCTCGACCCCGCCCTGATCGGCGGCGTTCGCGTGGTGGCCGGCGACGAGGTGCTCGACACCTCGGTGAAGGCGCGCCTGGAACAGATGAAGGTGGCCCTGACCGCTTGACGCCTTGCCGCAGTCGCGGCCCGCAAACCCGGCCCGGGGCGCCTGCCCGGTCCATCAACAACCTAGGAAAGAGTCATGCAGCTCAATCCCGCAGAAATCTCCGAACTGATCAAGAGCCGGATCGAAGGGCTGTCCGCCAGCGCCGACATCCGCAACGAGGGCACGGTGGTGTCGGTCACCGACGGCATCTGCCGCATCCACGGCCTGTCCGACGTGATGCAGGGCGAAATGCTCGAGTTTCCCGCCGGCCCCGACGGCGTGCCGACCTTCGGCCTGGCGCTGAACCTCGAGCGCGACTCGGTCGGCGCGGTGATTCTGGGCGAGTACGAGCACATCTCCGAGGGCGACACCGTCAAGTGCACCGGCCGCATCCTGGAAGTGCCGGTCGGCCCCGAGCTGATCGGCCGCGTGGTCAACGCGCTGGGCCAGCCGATCGACGGCAAGGGCCCGATCAACGCGAAGATGACCGACGTGATCGAGAAGGTCGCGCCGGGCGTGATCGCGCGCCAGTCGGTCAGCCAGCCGGTGCAGACCGGCCTGAAGTCGATCGACTCGATGGTGCCGATCGGCCGCGGCCAGCGCGAGCTGATCATCGGCGACCGCCAGACCGGCAAGACCGCGGTGGCGATCGACACGATCATCAACCAGAAGGGTCAGGACATGACCTGC
>JAFECV010000115.1 GCA_018241985.1 Pseudomonadota bacterium
CCGCTTCAGTTGTTGATGTACTGCAGCAGCGACAGGCGCTGCACCGTCGAATAGGCCTGCAACGCGGCCTGGTAGGCCGTCTGCTGATTCTGGAAGTTCGAAATGGCCTGCACCATGTCGAGATCCTCGGCCTGAGACTGAGCCGTCTGGGCCGCCTGCGTCTGCGCGCTGAGCTGGCTCGAGCTGTCGTCCAAGCGATTCAGCACCCCGCCCACCTGCGAGCGGGCCGACTGCAGCTGGCTCAGCGCGGCATCGACATCGCGCACGCCGAAATTCACGGCTTGCGTCGCCGAAGATGCGGTCTGGTTCGGATTGCCGAGCGCAGCAACGGCTTTGTCGATGGCGCCGAACACACTCAGCGTGGGCGTCGACGGCTGCACCCCGAAGCTGTCTCCGTTGGCTGGAGCGCCGCTGATCGTGAAGGAGATGCCGTCGATGCCTATCGCCTGGCCACTGGTGTAGGACACATTGGTGAGCGCCGTGGCCGCACCGTTCTTCAGGACCGTGTAGCTCGTTGCACTGCCGCTCACGCTGAACTGCACCTGGTAGGTCGCCCCGGTCAGCTTGGACGGGTCGGTGACCTGCCCGGTGTCGATCACGGCGCTGCCGTTGCTGGTGATCGCACTCGTCTCGAACACGCCGTTGCCGGTGCGCGCCTGCAGCCAGGTTGCGGCGCCATCGAGCGCCGTCGGCAGAGGCTCGCCATTGGAGACGCTGTTCTGTCCGCTCGTGCCATTGAACACCACACCGCCGGGCGCATCGCTGAAAGGCGGTGACGACGAGCCTTGGCCCCCGAACAAGTAACCTCCGGCGCCATCGGAGCTGTTCGCCACGGTCAACAGCTGGCTGCGCAACCCAGCCAGCGTCGCGGCCAGGGACTGGCGGTCTGTATTGCCGAGGCTGGCGTTGCCGGCCTGGATCAGCGCCTCGCGCACCTGCTGCACGAGATCGGTCGCGCTGCCCAGGGCCGTGTCGGTCAGGGACATGGCATTGCGGCTGGCGTCGACGGCCCGCTGGCTGGCCGTGTTGCGCGCCTGCACGGCCAGCATGCGCTCGGCGCGCGCAGCGGCGGCCGGATCGTCACTCGGGCGGCTGACGCGCTTGCCGCTGCTCAACTGCAACTGGGTTTCGGCGAGATCGCTCTGGCGTTGCTGAAGCTGTTCGACGACGGCATCAAAGGCATGCGCGGTACTGATTCTCATGGGTGCCGTTCCTCCTGTCCGTCCGGCCTCAGCTGGAAACCGCTTGCAGCAAGGTATCGAAAACGGTCTGCGCCACCTGCAGCACCTTGGCGGCGGCCTGGTAGCTCTGCTGGAACTGGATCAGCCGCGAAGCCTCCTCGTCGAGGTTGACGCCGTCGGCATTGGCAAGCTGAGTCTGCGCGTTCTGCGCCACGGCGGCGGAAGTGTCGGAGGCCGACTGGGCGCTCTGCACGCGCACGCCGATGTTGGCCAAGGCCTGCGCATAGGCGTCGGTGACGGTTTGCCCGCCCACGCCGCTGCCGCTCGGTAGCGTCAGCCTGCCCACCATGGTCTCGTCGCGCAGGCCCAGCAATGCCAGCGCATTGCCGTTGTTGGCGGCCGGAAACCGTGTCGGCGCCACCTGCAGCGTGTCGCCCGAATCGGGCACGCCGTTCAGGCTGAGCTGGAAGCCGTTCAGCGAAATCGGCTGGCTGGGGGTCCAACTGCCGGTGCCGCTGCTCACCACGTTGTTGCTGGCGTCGACCATCGACCAGTTGTAGTTGCCGCTGCCATCGGTGAAGCTGATGTTCGCGGTCAGCGCCGGGTTGATCGCCGGACTCGTCACGGCGAGCGACGCCACGCTCGCGGTGCCGGTGTTGGCGGCCCCCACGGTGGCCGTCACCGGTGATGCCGCGGCAATGCCGTTGGGATCGGCCAGTGCGGTCGTCATTCCCGATGCGGCGGCTCCCACGGGTCGCAACAGGTAGCGGTCGTTCGTTCCGGGGGGCGGCACGGACACGCCGATCGTGAAGCCGTCGACCGTCGTACCCGGGCTCACCTGGCGCGTCAGGCCGTCGGACAGCCGCTTGAGCAGGTAGCTGCCAGGGGTCGACGGGTCGGCGCTCAGCTCGTAGTCGCTGGCCTGCAGCTGCGTCGGGTCGCTGACCGTCAGCGACACCGATGCGGAAAAGTTACCGTTCGCTGCACGCGCATTGTTGGTGTTGGGCAGCACCTGAGGTGCGCCGGTCGCGAACATGGGTGCGCCGGCGCCTGGTGGTTGACCCAGGTCCAGGCCCAACGCCTGTTGCGCATTGACGCGCCCTCCCAACGCCGCGGCCATTTGCCCGACCAGATTGCGCGCATCGACGAGGTCCTGGTCCTGGAAACGCATCAGCCCGGCGATGGAGCCGCCCGTGAGTGCACCGGCCGGAATCTGCCGGTTGCCGCCAGGGTCGTTGACGGCCAGCCGCACTTGCGAGGGATCGTAGTCGTCGGGCACGGTCGACAACGTGAGCGCCTGACTGCCCAGCACCAGTTGCTGCCCGCCGCCGATGAACAAGCCCACCGTGCCGTCGCTGGCGGGGATGCTCGTGACCTGGACATACGAGTTGATCTGAGCAATCAACTGGTCGCGCTGGTCGAGCAGGTCGTTGGGTGGCTGCCCCAGGCCCTGGGCCTTCGCGATCTGCTGGTTCAGCACCGCGACCTGGGTCGTCAGCCCATTGACCGTCGCGACCGTGTTCTTGATGTCGGTGGCCGTGCCCGCCTGCAGCGCCGAGATCTGGCCGCTCGCGGCGTTGAAGCGCGAGACGAGGTCTTGCGCCCGCGCCAGAACCACCTGGCGGGCGGAGGGATCCTGCGGATTGTTGCCGACGTCGACGAACGCGTTGAGCAGGTCACCCGCCGCGGAGCCGATGCCGTTCTGCCCCGTCGGGAACACCGTTTCAAGCTGCTGCAATTGAGCAAGGCGCGACGCATCCGCCGAGGCCTGGGCCTGCGACACATTGGCCTGCGTGGTGAGAAACTGGTTGTAGGCGCGCGCCACCGTCGCGACCTGGACGCCCCGGCCGAAGAAACCCGCACCGGTGTACTGTCCGCCCGCGGTTTCCAACTGCACCTGCTGGCGCGAGTAACCCGGTGTGTTGACGTTCGAGATGTTCTGCCCCGTCGTCTGCAACGCAGCGTAGCTGGCGAACATCGCACTGGTGCCGATCGAGGTCAGTCCGGACATCGCGGGTCTCCGTCAGGCAACCGTGCGCTGCAGTCGAAGCGTGGTGTTGATGACCCGGCTCAGCTTGTCGGCATAGGCCGGGTCGGTCGCATAGCCGGCACGCTGCAGGCCCTGCGCGAAACCTTGAACCGTGCTTCCTCCCGCCACCACCTGGGTGTAGCGCGGGCTGTTCTTGATCAGATTGGCGTAGTCGCGGAACGACGCTTCATAGGAATCGTAGGCGCGGAACCTGGCCACCACCTTGCGCGGCTGCCCCTCGACATACTCGGTGGTGGTCACCTCCGCGACTTTTCCGTTCCAACCGGGGCCGGCCTTGATGCCGAACAGATTGTGCGAGCCCGAGCCGTCGGAATTGCGGATCTCGTGCCGACCCCAGCCCGATTCGTGCGCCGCCTGTCCAAGGATGTAGGCGGCCGGAATGCCGGTCTCGGCCGCGGCCGCCGTGGCCGACCGCAAGTGCTGCTGCACGAAATCCTGCGCGCCTGTAGGCGCGCCGTTTCCCTGCGTGCCAGGAGCCGATAGCGATGGCGCCTGCACGGACCCGGGCACGCCACCGTGGTCGGTCGAAGCGACCGCGCCGAGTTGGCGTTCCAGTTGGCGTGCGATCAGATCGCCCAGCCCGCCCGGCAGGCCACTCATCTGCGTCGCGAACTGGCCATCAAGCATCTCGGTACCCATCTTGGAGCCCGCGTTGTCCAGCCACCCGTCGCCCAGCGTTCCGGCGCGCATGCTCTTGAGCAGCTCCTGCATGAACAGGGCCTCGAACTGCTTGGCCGCATCCCTGATCGCAGCCTTGGGATCCCGGACCGCGCTCGAGCGCAGCGCGTCCAGCGAAGCGCCGCCACCCAGTGCCATCGTGCCTGCGGAACCCGTGCTCATCAGATGACCTCGATCTCGGCATTGAGCGCACCGGCAGCCTTCATCGCCTGCAGGATCGCCAGGAGATCCTGCGGTGTGGCGCCCAGCGTGTTGAGTGCCTTCACCACTTCGGTGAGTTTGCTGCCGGCCGGTACGCTGATCAGCGATTTCGCTTCCTGCTTAATCTTGATATCGGTCATTTCGGCCGTTACGGTCTGACCTTGAGAGAAAGCGCCGGGCTGGCTCACGAGCGGCGTGGAGCTGATCGTGACCGACAGGTTGCCGTGCGCCACCGCGCAAGGACCGAGGGTGACCGACTGGTTCAGCACGATGGAGCCGGTGCGGGCGTTGATCACCACCTTCGCGGCCGGGGCTGCCAGTTCCAGCGGCAGATTCTCGATGTCGGCCAGAAAGGCGACGCGCTCGTCGGGGGACGCGGGCATGCGCACGCGCACGACGCGGCCGTCCAGCGCCTGCGCCACGCCCGCGCCCTTGCGCCGGTTGATGACGCGCTCCACCTCGCGCGCGGTGTTGTAGTCGTCCGAGTTGAGATCCAGCTGCAGGCTGTCGCCCTGGGCCAGCGGCGTGGGCACGGCGCGCTCCACCGTGGCACCGCCCGGCACGCGACCGGCGTTGAGCGTATTGATCTGCACCTTGGAACCGCCCTGAGAGGCACCAGCGCCGCCGATCACGACATTGCCTTGCGCCAGTGCGTAGATCTGCCCGTCCGCGCCCTTCAGGGGCGTGGCAATCAGCGTGCCGCCGCGCAGCGATTTCGCATTGCCGAGGGAAGAGACGACGACGTCCAGCGCCTGCCCAGGCTGGGCAAACGGGGGTAGCTGCGCCGTGACCGTGACCGCGGCGACATTGCGCAGTTGCATGGCGCTGCCTGCCGGCACCGTCACGCCCATCTGCTGCAGCATCGCCGCCAGGCTCTGCGTGGTGAACGGGGTCTGCGTGGTCTGGTCACCGGTACCGTCCAGGCCGACGACCAGACCATAGCCGATCAGCTGGTTGGTGCGCACCCCCTGCACGCTCGCCACTTCCTTGATGCGTGGGGCCGCATATGCCGGCGCCGGCCACCCGAGTGCGACGCCGGCGGCAAGGACGCCGAGGCCAACGAGCCGGCGAAGCAAATGACGAAAATGGAACTCGGCATTCATGGTTGATGGCTGATCGGTGCCGATCGCGGCTCGCGGCCGAACGGGCTGGGTTGCCGCCGTTCGCTTTCCTCAGATCGGCAGGATGTTCAAGAAGAAGCGTGCAAGCCACCCCATCCCCTGCGCTTCGGCCTGCTGGCCGCGCCCCTTGTGCTCGATGCGCACGTTGGCAATCTGCGCCGATGCGACGACGTTGCCCGGCTGGATCGCGCGTGGGTCGACCTGGCCGGAAAAGCGCAACACGTCGACGTTCTCGTTCACGCCGATCTGTTTCTCACCCGCGACGAGCAGATGCCCGTTGGGAAGCACCTCGATCACGGTGGCGGTGATGGTGCCCGAGAAATCGTTGCTGCTTGCGGTACTGCCCTTGCCGGCAAAGGTGTTCGACGACGAGCCGGACGCCGAAGCGAGCGCGAATGAATTGGCAGCGATCCCCGGCAGTGCGGTGATCCCGGCGTCGACCTTGCCGCTCTTGTCGATCGAGCTGGTCGATGTCTGCGTCGCGGAAACCTTCTCCACGATCTGCACCGTCAGCGTATCGCCCACCAGCCGGGCGCGGTAGTCCTCGAACAGCGGCCGGTAGCTGGCGGCCTGGAAGATGGCCCCGTTGTTGATCGCCGGCGCTGGCGCGAGCTGCGGGCGCATGCTGGTCGGCCCCTCGATGTCCACATGGGGCGAGCGCATATTGGCGCAGCCGGTCATCAACATGGCCGCGGCGGCAAGGCAGGAAAGTCGCAAGGCGTTCATCGCAGCCGATCTCCTAGATTCAGGAAAGCTGGCCCAGGCGCTGCAGCATCTGGTCGGCGGTCTGGATAGCCTTGGAGTTAAGTTCGTAGACGCGCTGCGTCTGGATCATCGAAACCAGCTCCTCGACGACGTTGACGTTCGATGTTTCGACGAACCCCTGGGCCAGCGTCCCCATGCCGTCGACACCGCCGGCGCCCACGGTCGGAGTGCCGGAGGCCGCCGTCTCGGCATAGAGGTCGCCGCCCTTCGGATCGAGGCCGGCCGGGTTGATGAAGCTTGCCAGCTGCAATTGCCCCAGCTGCTGCGGAGCGGCCTGGCCAGGCAGCGTCGCGGTCACGGTGCCGTCCGCTCCAATGGTGACGCTCTGCGCGGTCGCGGGGATCGTGATGCCGGGCTGCACCGCATAGCCGTCATTGGTGACGATCTGGCCCGCCGCGCTGACCTGGAACGAGCCGTCGCGGGTGTAGGCGGTGGTGCCATCGGGCATCTGCACCTGGAAGAAGCCGTTGCCCTTGATGGCGAGGTCCAACGGATTGCTGCTCTGCTGCAGGTTACCTTGCGAGAAGTTGCGCGAGCTCGCCACGGCGCGTGTGCCCAGCCCGATCTGCAAGCCGGTCGGCAGCTGCGTCTGCTCCGAGCTGTTGGCGCCCGCCTGGCGCAGGTTCTGGTACATCAGATCCTCGAACACCGCATGGGACTTCTTGTAGCCATTGGTCGAGGCGTTGGCGAGGTTGTTCGAAATGTGGTCCAGCTGGGTCTGCTGGGCTTCCATGCCGGTCTTGGAGATCCAAAGCGCTTGCATCATGGCGGGCCTCTCGGAGTGATGATTCGATTGTTGATGGCGGTGGCATCGGGGATGGGCGAAACAGCGGCTGGAAGCAACGGCTTTTCCAGGTTCAGGCTGCCGAAGCGTTCTGCGCGCGCGTCAGGCAATCCAGGCGGCAACGCGATCCGTGGCGCAATCCGTCACGGGGGGTCAACTGCTCGACA
>JAFECV010000116.1 GCA_018241985.1 Pseudomonadota bacterium
CGGCTTGTCGGCGCCGGGAGGCGCCGGCAATGCGCTTTCGCCGCAGGCCGCACGTACGGCTGCGCCCTGGATCGTCAACGGATACTGTGACGGATCCATCGCGGTGCGGTACTTGAAATCGTTGTAGGCGGACCAGGCGTTGCGGCACGCTGCCGAATCGGCGCTGGGCGCCGCGGCGGCCGGCATCGTCACGGCGAGCAATCCCAGCGCTGCCGCAGCGGCAATGATCGTGACGTTTGCGCGGGCGCCGAACATCGTGCTGTCCTCTGTTGCCAGACTACGGCAGCCACGCGGTTTCGGTCGGGCGCGCGCCGGATTTTTGCGATCCGAGCGTGGTTTCTCGGCGCGCAGGCAGAGTCGGCTTCAGGCCAAGTCGTCTTCGACCGGCACGCAGCTGCAGAACAGGTTGCGGTCGCCGTAGACGTTGTCGACCCGTCCCACCGGCGGCCAGTACTTCGCGTGGTGCGAGCGGCCATGCAAGGCCGCGCCGACCTCGCGCGGATACGCATGGCGCCATTCGCCCTGCAGCAGGCTCTCGGCCGTGTGCGGCGCGTTCTTCAGCGGGTTGTCGTCCTGCGGCCAGTCGCCGCGCTCGACGCGGCGGATTTCCTCGCGGATCGCGATCATCGCGGCTACGAAGCGGTCGAGTTCGGCCAGCGTCTCGCTCTCGGTCGGCTCGACCATCAGCGTGTTGGCCACCGGGAACGACAGCGTGGGCGCGTGGAAACCATAGTCGATCAGCCGCTTGGCCACGTCCTCGGCCATCACGCCGCTGGTTTCCTTCAGTTGCCGCAGGTCGAGGATGCATTCGTGCGCGACGCGGCCCGATCCCGATGACGGGGCGCTGGTGCCGCCTTGGCCTTCGCTCGCGTACAGCGTCGGGTAGTGGTCCTTGAGGCGCGCGCTGATGTAGTTCGCGCTCAGGATCGCGGCCTCGGTCGCGGCCTTCAGGCCGTCCGCGCCCATCATGCGGATGTACATCCAACTGATCGGCAGCACCGCTGCGTTGCCGAACGGCGCAGCGGAGATCGCCCCGACGCCGCCCTGCAAACCGGCGGTCGCATGGCCGGGCAGGAACGGCACCAGGTCCTGCACCACGCAGACCGGTCCGACGCCAGGGCCGCCGCCGCCGTGCGGGATGCAGAAGGTCTTGTGCAGGTTCAGGTGGCTGACGTCGCCGCCGAATTCGCCGGGCGCGGCCAGACCCACGAGCGCGTTCATGTTCGCGCCGTCCACGTAGACCCGGCCGCCGTGGCGGTGCACCAGCGCGCAAAGCTCCTTCACCTGCGTTTCGAACACGCCGTGCGTGCTCGGGTAGGTGATCATCACGCAGGCCAGGTTGTCGCTGTGCTGCTCGCATTGGGCCTGCAGGTCGGCCAGGTCGACGTTGCCCTGCTCGTCGCACTGGGTCACGACCACGCGCAGGCCTGCCATCTGCGCGCTCGCCGGGTTCGTGCCGTGCGCGCTGCTCGGGATCAGGCAGACGTCGCGGTGGCCCTGGCCCTGCGCCCGGTGGTAGGCGCGGATCGCCAGCAGCCCCGCGTACTCGCCCTGAGAGCCGGCATTCGGCTGCAGGCTGACGCCCGCGTACCCGGTCGCGGCGCAGAGCCATGCGCGCAGCTGCTCGTCGAGCAGGCTATAGCCCTGCTGCTGATCGTGCGGCGCGAACGGATGCACCTGCGCGAACTCCGGCCAGGTGATCGGGATCATCTCGCTGGTCGCGTTCAGCTTCATCGTGCACGAGCCGAGCGGAATCATCGTGCGGTCCAGCGCGAGGTCCTTGTCCGACAACTGGCGGATGTAGCGCAGCATCCCGGTCTCGGAATGGTGCGTGTTGAACACCGGGTGCGTGAGGAAGGCGCTGGTGCGGCGCAGGCTGGCCGGGACCAGTGAATCCGCGCCGTTTTCCAGCGCGGCGAAGCTCGGCAGCGGCTGGCCGTCCTTCGCGAAGATCTTCCACAGCAGTTCCACGTCGGCGCGCGTGGTCGTCTCGTCGAGCGAGACGGTCAGGTATTCTTCCCAGTCTTTTCGCAGGTTGGCGCCCATGGATACCGCACGTGCAGCTATCGAATCAGTAGCATCGCCGGTGTGCAGCGACAGCGTGTCGAACGCGGCATGCTCGCGCAGCGGCGCGCCGAGTTGTTGCAGGCCGCGCGCCAGGATCGCGGTGTAGGCGGCGACGCGCCGTGCGATGCGCGTCAGGCCCTGCGGGCCGTGGTAGACCGCGTACATGCTGGCGACGACCGCCGGCAGCACCTGCGCGGTGCAGATGTTCGAAGTCGCCTTCTCGCGGCGGATGTGCTGCTCGCGCGTCTGCAGCGCGAGGCGGTACGCGCTTTGGCCGTGCACATCCACGCTCACGCCGACGAGGCGGCCCGGCAGCGAGCGCTTGAACTCGTCGCGGCAGGCCATGTAGCCCGCGTGCGGGCCGCCCGCGCCCATCGGCATGCCGAAACGCTGCGTGGTGCCGACCGCGATGTCGGCGCCCCATTCGCCGGGCGGCGCGATCAGCGTCAGCGCAAGCAGGTCGGCGGAGGCGATGAACGCGGCCTGCCGGGCATGGACCTTTTCGACATAGTCGCGCAGGTCGCCAAGCTCGTCCAGTCGGCCGCTGGTCGCCGGGTACTGCAGCAGCACCGCGAAATACTCGCCGGCGAGCAGCGCGTTCCATTCCTCGTGCGAGTTCGCGAGCGCGACCTCGATGCCCAGCGGTTCGGCGCGGGTCTGGATCACCTCGATCGTCTGCGGGTGCGCGTCGCCGGCGACGACGAAGCGGTTGCTCTTGGCCTTGACGGCGCGCCGAGCCAGCGTCATCGCCTCGGCCGCGGCGGTCGCTTCGTCCAGCATCGATGCGTTCGCGATCGGCATGCCGGTCAGGTCGCAGACCATGGTCTGGAAGTTGATCAGCGCCTCCATCCGGCCCTGCGAGATTTCGGCCTGGTACGGGGTGTACGCGGTGTACCAGGCCGGGTTCTCGAGGATGTTGCGCAGGATTACGCCCGGGGTGTGCGTGCCGTAGTAGCCCTGGCCGATGAAGCTCTTGAGGATTTTGTTTTTGCCCGCGAGGCTTTTGAGTTCGGCCAGCGCCGCGGCTTCGGTGACGGCGGCGGGAATCGCCATCGCCTTTTCTCGCGCGATCGAGCGCGGCACGATGCCGTCGATCAGCGCGCGGCGCGACGGCGCGCCGACCGCGGCCAGCATGCGCGCTTCGTCCGCGGCGCCGATGCCGATGTGCCGGGCGACGAATTCATCATGGTTTTCAAGAGCGGCGAGGGTGTCGGGGGCGTGGTCGGACGGCAGGGCCATGGTCGAGTCCAGCAGCAAGGAGCAGCAAGAGGGAATGGAAGGGGGAAGGAAGCGAAAGAAAGGCGGCGCGGAGGCGGGCCGGCGCACGCGCGGCTCCGCCTCCTCGGCGCTCAGCCGGCGTCGGAGAAGCGCGTGTAGCTGGCTTCGTCCATCAGCGCGCCGAGCTGCGCCGGGTCGCCGAGCTTGACGCGGAAGAACCAGCCCGCGCCCATCGGGTCGCTGTTGGCCAGGCTCGGGTCGGCGCGCAGCGCTTCGTTGACCTCGGTCACGACGCCGGTCACCGGCATGTAGACGTCGGCGGCGGCCTTCACCGATTCGACCACGCCGGCGGCGTCCTTCTGCGCGTACGACTTGCCGACTTCGGGCAGGTCGACGAACACCACGTCGCCGAGCGCGTCCTGCGCATGCTTCGTGATGCCGATGGTCGCGGTCGCGCCGGCGGCCGGCGCGCCGTCGCCCTCGGTCTGCACCCATTCGTGGTCTTCGGTGTACTTGATCATCGTGATCTCCAGTAGTGTCGAATTCAGCCGCGCACGTAGCGGTTCGGAACGAAAGGCATGGGGCTCACCACCATCGGCACCGGCTTGCCGCGCACCGACGCGAACAGTTCGGTGCCGGGCTGGGCGCAGTCGGCGCGCACATAGGCCATCGCGATCGGCTGGTTCAGCGTCGGGCTCAAGAGCCCGCTCGTGACCTGGCCGACCGCCTCGCCGTTTGCGGTCGCGAGCGGCGCCGGTTCGCGCACCGGCACGCGTTCCTTCGCAACCAGGCCGACCCGCTTGCGCGCCACGCCGTCGCCCTGCAGCTGCGCGAGCACGCGCTCGGCGCCGGGAAAGCCGCCGGCGCGCGCGCCGCCGGTGCGGCGCACCTTCTGGATCGCCCAGTTGAGCGCGGCTTCCACCGGCGTGGTGCCGGTGTCGATGTCGTTGCCGTACAGGCACAGGCCGGCTTCCAGCCGCAGCGAATTGCGCGCGCCCAGGCCCACCGGCTTGACTTCGGGCTGCGCCAGCAGCGCGCGCGCAAGGGTTTCGGCCTGCGTGCCCGGCACCGAGATCTCGAAACCGTCCTCGCCGGTGTAGCCGCTGCGCGTGACGAAGCAGTCGCAGCCGGCGATCTCGAAGCGCCCGCCGGTCATGAACACCAGCGCGCCGACACCCGGCGCGAGCCTTGTGAGCGCGGCGGCGGCCTGCGGGCCCTGGAGCGCGAGCAGCGCCATTTCGGGCATCGGCACGACCCGGCAGCGGTTGCCGATGCGGGCCTGGATGTGCGCGATGTCGGCCGCCTTGCACGCGCCGTTGACAATCACGAACAGGTCCCTGCCACGGTTGAAGAACATCAGGTCGTCGAGGATGCCGCCCTGATCGTCCAGCAGCAGCCCGTAGCGCTGGCGGCCCACGCCCAGGTCGATCACGTCGACCGGCATCAGCGTCTCGAACGCGGCCGCGGCGTCAGTGCCTTCGAGACGCAACTGGCCCATGTGCGAGACGTCGAACAGCCCGGCCGCGGCGCGGGTGTGCAGGTGTTCGGCGAGCAGGCCGCTCTTGTACTGCACCGGCATCTCGTAGCCGGCGAACGGCACCATGCGCGCGCCGAGTTCGACGTGCAGTCCATGCAGCGGGGTGCGAAGAAGGTTCTGGTCAGCGGTCACGTGCGGGCTCCTGGGGCTTCCTGGCCATGCGGCGCGAACCATTCGCGCCGGGAACCCTGTTGTCCGCGTTACCTGAGAGATTCGGCGCCGCAAATGCCGGTGCCTTGCCCCTTCGGTGGGCCCGATCGGGTCGGGCCTCTCTCCAACAGAATCGCAGTTCGTCAGTCCTTTTGCCTGAGCGTTCAGCCTTCGGCGGTTTCGCGCGCGAAACTCTCTCCTGACGAGCGGGATTCTACTGCCTGATGCGGGCGCTCGGTCGGCGCGATAATCGCCTCCCCAGCGACCGGATCGACGGCGACAGGAGGTGCGATGGAAACGCGGGACGCGATGCAGGCACGATCACCGGAGGCGCCGGACGATGCGGCGGCGGTCACGAAGCTATTCGAGGCCGAGACCTACGCCAAGGTCGGCTGGCGGCTGATTCCGTTCCTGCTGCTGTGCTACATCGTCTCGTACCTGGACCGCGTCAACGTCGGGTTCGCCAAGCTCGAGATGCAGCAGGACCTGCACCTGAGCAACACCGTCTACGGGCTCGGCGCCGGCATCTTCTTCATCGGCTACTTCCTGTTCGAAGTGCCGAGCAACGTGATCCTGCACCGGGTCGGCGCGCGCATCTGGATCGCGCGAATCATGCTGAGCTGGGGCCTGATCTCGGCGGCGACGATGTTCGTTTCGTCCGACGTCGGCTTCTACGCGATGCGCTTCCTGCTCGGCGCCGCCGAGGCGGGGTTCTTTCCCGGCGTGATCCTGTACCTGACCTACTGGTACCCGGCTGAACGGCGCGGGCGCATGACCGCGCTGTTCATGACCGCGGTCGCGCTCTCCGGCGTGATCGGCGGCCCGATCTCGGGCTGGATCATGCATGGCATGGAAGGCGTCGGTGGCCTGCGCTCGTGGCAATGGCTGTTCCTGCTCGAAGGCCTGCCGGCGGTGCTGCTGGGCGTGGCCACGCTGTTCTACCTGGACGACCGCATCCACAGCGCGCGCTGGCTGACCGCCGAGCAGAAGGCGTTCCTGGAGCGCCGCATCGACGCCGAGAACGCCGGCAAGAGCGACCTGAAGATCGGTGCGGTGTTTGCCACGCCGCGGGTCTGGCTGATGGCGCTGATCTATTTCAGCTTCGTGATGGGCTTGTATGGCGTGAGCTTCTGGCTGCCGACCATCATCAAGGCGACCGGGGTCAAGGACACGCTGCAGATCGGGCTGCTGACGGCGATCCCGTTCGCGTTCGCCGCGGTCGCGATGGTGCTGGTCGCGCGCCGCTCGGACCGGCACGGCGAGCGGCGCTGGCACGTCGCGATCCCCGCGCTGGCCGGCGCGGTCGGCCTGGTGCTGAGCGCGATCTGGGCGCACAACACGGTGCTGGCGATGGTCGCGCTGACCCTCGCGACCATGGGCATCCTCACCACCTTCCCGCTGTTCTGGAGCCTGCCGACCGCGTTCCTGGCCGGCACCGGCGCGGCCGCCGGCATCGCGCTGATCAACTCGGTCGGCAACCTCGCGGGCTTCGTCAGCCCGTCGCTGGTCGGCTGGCTGAAGGACCTGACCCAGAGCACCGACGCCGGCATGTACATGCTGGCCGCGTCGCTGGTGATCGGCGCGGTGCTGACGCTCTCGGTGCCGGCGCGGCTGGTCGACAAGTAGCGCGCAGGGCGCGGGGTGGCGCTCCGCGCGCGCCGCAGCGGGCGCGCTGCCTACATCTCGCTGTAGTTCGGCCCGCCGCCGCCTTCGGGCGGCACCCAGACGATGTTCTGCGTCGGGTCCTTGATGTCGCAGGTCTTGCAGTGCACGCAGTTCTGCGCGTTGATCTGCAGCCGCATCGCGCCATTCCTCTTGGCCTCGTCGGGCACGAACTCGTACACGCCGGCCGGACAGTAGCGTCCCTCGGGGCCGGCGTATTGCGGCAGGTTGATGCGTACGGGCACCGTCGGGTCCTTGAGCGTCAGGTGCGCCGGCTGGTTCT
>JAFECV010000117.1 GCA_018241985.1 Pseudomonadota bacterium
CGGCGCGCGACGCGAAGCTCAACAACTACTACTACGGCGTGCGGCCGGCCGAAGCCTTGCCCGGGCGGCCGGCCTACGCACCCGGCGCCGGCGTCGACACCACGCTGGCGCTGTACGGCTCGTACGACCTGTCGGAGCGCTGGCGCCTCCTGGGCGGCGTCTCGGTCACCCGGCTCGCGGGCACGGTGCGCGCCAGCCCGATCGTGCAGCCGGGCTTGCAGCCGGCCGCGTTCATCGGCGCCGCCTACGATTTCGGCAGCAGCGAGAAAGCCCCCGCAGGCGGCCATTCGCCCACGTACGTGAAGCTGTTGCGCGGCATGGCCGCGGCCGACGGCTGCCACCTGATCCGCATCATGACGCTGCAGTGCGCCAGCATCGACCACGTCAACCCGACCAGCGTGACGGGCATCCAGATCGGCAAACCGTTCATCGAGAAGCTGGGTGGTTTCCCGCTGGACTTCGTCGGCTACGTCGGGCTGCTGCGCCACGATGACAACGGCCTGCAGCCGAACGGCTGGCAGGTCGATGCGTTCATGAAGGCCTACTACTACGGCTTCCCGTGGAGCGCGCGCGTGCGCACGCGGCTCGGTTTCGGCGCCGGCATTTCGGTGGCGCAGCATGTGCCGTACGCCGAGACCAGCAGCCTGGCCACCACCTCGCGCGTGCTCAACTACCTGGACCCGACGATCGACGTCAGCGTGGGCGACCTGATCGGCGCGCGCGCGCTCAAGGACACCTATCTCGGGTTCGGGGTGTCGCACCGCTCTGGGATTTTTGGCTCTTCGCGGCTGCTGGGCAACGTGAACGGTGGCTCGAACTACATCTACACCTACCTGGAGACGGTGCTCTAGGTCGAACGATGTTTGCTATCCAATAAATAGCATCAAGTGAGCGAAGGACCTGCGCTTGCGGGCGATTTTGATGAAAATTCACGCGCTGCCGGTGATCACGCCGCCGCCCAGGCAGACCTCGCCGTCGTAGAGCACCGCCGACTGGCCCGGCGTCACCGCCCATTGCGGCTCGGCGAAGCGCAGGCCGAACGCGCCGCCGGCGGCGCCGGATTCCAGCGTGCAGGCCGCATCCGCCTGCCGGTAGCGGGTCTTGGCCGCGTACGCGCCCGGCGCCGGCGCATGGCCGCTGACCCAGCTCGCATCATCGGCGGCAAGCCGGCACGACTGCAGCCACGGGTGCTCGCGGCCCTGCACCACCCACAGCGTGTTCTGCGCGACGTCCTTGCGCGCGACGTACCAGGGTGCGTGGTCGCCGCCGGCCGGCGCGCCTTGGCCCCGCCGGTCCTTCACGCCGCCGATGCCCAGGCCTTGCCGCTGGCCGAGCGTGTAGAACGACAGCCCGATGTGCTGGCCGAGCACGCGGCCGTGTTCGTCCCTGATCGGTCCCGGCGCGGCGGCGATGTACCGGTTCAGGAACTCGCGGAACGGCCGCTCGCCGATGAAGCAGATGCCGGTCGAGTCCTTCTTCGCCGCGTTCGGTAGCCCGATCTCGGCGGCGATGCGGCGGACCTCGGTCTTCTTCAGCTCGCCGACCGGGAACAGCGTGCGCGCGAGCTGCGCCTGGTTCAGCCGATGCAGGAAGTAGCTCTGGTCCTTCGCCGGGTCGAGCCCCTTGAGGAGTTCATAGCGCACGCGAACGCCATCGCGCGCGGTCGCGTGCGATGTTCCATCCTGGCCAACGGGCTCGCCCGGGTTCGCCGCGACGCGGCGCACCCTCGCGTAATGTCCGGTCGCGATGTGCTCGGCACCGAGCCGCAGCGCATGGTCGAGGAAGGCCTTGAACTTGATCTCGGCGTTGCACAGCACGTCCGGGTTCGGCGTGCGCCCGGCGCGGTATTCGCGCAGGAACTCGGCGAACACCCGGTCCTTGTATTCGCCGGAGAAGTTCACGTGCTCGAGCTCGATGCCGATCACGTCGGCCACCGCGGCCGCGTCGATGAAATCGATGTTCGACGAGCAGTATTCGCTGTCGTCGTCGTCTTCCCAGTTCTTCATGAACAGGCCGACCACGTCGAAGCCCTGGCGTTTGAGCAGCCAGGCGGAGACGGCGGAATCGACCCCGCCGCTCAGGCCCACCACCACGCGCTGTCCGCTGCTTTCCACTGACGATCGATTCCTTGGGCGGCACCGCGCTGGGCGCCTCGCGCGCTCCTCGGCGCAGCGAATCAGGGCGTGTAGCCGAACGCCGGGCCGACGGTCGAAAACCCCGGTGCCGACTGGTTTTCGATCAGGGTCGCAATGGTACGCCCGAGGAAGAAGCTCGCGCCCAGGTCCAGGCTGTTCGCGCCGACCGTGCCGCTGTCCGCCGCCAGCCCCGGAATCACGTAGCCGCCCGGGTTGCCGGCGATCGCGCTCTGGGCGTTGACCACCAGCACGTTCGCGTTAGCCTGGGTGCCGGCGGCGCCGCTGTTCTGGGCGACCAGCGTGGCGGTCGTCGGCGGGCACAGGTAGCCGCTGCCGGCCAGCGCGCCCGAGCAGTCGGGCAGGCTCAGGTTGCCGCTGGTCGGCATGAAATTCGCCGACGAGCCGCTGTCGATGAAACTCTTCGTCAGCGTGTTGCCGTTGAACACCGACGTGAAATAGCCCTGCCCGTCCGTCGCGAGCTGTGCGCTGCCGCCGGGCAGCGCGTTGTTCGCGCGCGTGCCGATGCCGAGCACCAGCAGCCCGGTCGCCTGCTTCGCGACGCCGCCGGGCAGCGTGACCAGCGTGCCGTTGTTGTCGGCCGCCATGACCGCGACCGGGTTTTGCACCTGATCGGCGGTCGGCATCGTGATCGGGGTGCAGGCGCCGGAGCCGGTGCCGGTGCACTGGTAGTAGACGTTCAGCATCGGCGTCTGCGCGCAGACGCTGCCGCAGTCCTGCGCGAACAGACCGACGCCGACGATGCCGTTCGCGCCGAGCGCGCTCACGCTCTGCTGCATCGCGCCCTGGTTGCTGCAGCTGGTCGGAACGCTGGCCAGTCGCGGGTCGGAGTCGCCGATCACCTGGATCGGGATGTTCAAGGCCGCCGAGCCGGCGAAGTTCGTGCCGCCCCAGTGCAGGTCGGCCGAGCGCACGCCGCCCCAGGCCGGCCCCGAGACGAACGGCAGGCATTCCCCGACCACCGTGCTGGCGCCGGTCGACGCCTGTGGCAGCGATCCGATCAGCGCCGGGTTCGCCGTGTTGACCGCCGACGCCAGCAGCCTGAGCCCGACCGAGCCGGTGTCGACCAGCACATGGTCGATGTTGGCGCAGGCGCTGCTGCTGCCAGGCGCGCAGACCCGCACCGTTGCATAGACCGCATTCGGAATCTTTATCGACAGCGCCGCCGGGCCGCCGTCGACGTAGACCGGCACCGCGTTCGGGTCGCCGGCGACCGCGCCGGGCCCGGTCGCCGGCGGGGTACCGCCACCGGCGGTCGTGCCGCCGTCGCCTCCGCAGGCGGCCAGCATCCCCGTCAGCAAAACGCCTGCGGCCCAGCGCGCACAGCGGGCGGCGAGCACGAATTTCGCACCCGACTGGTTCGCGGTTCGATGCGCGGGACGGTCCGACCTGCCGTTCATTGCGCCAGCTCCCCGAGGTCGAACCCGGCGGGCAGCGCCGATCGCAGGTACGAATAGCCGTGAAAGCCGCGCAAGTGCCCGCCGGAGACGATCACCCAGTCCCCACTGTTCGCGCGGAGCTGGTGCAGCGAACGCGGGCCGGCCGGCTGCTGCTGCGCCGCGTCGAGCTCGGCCTTGTAGCTTCCGAGCAGCACTGCCAGATCGGGCATTGCCGGCGCGGACCATGCGACCGCGAACACCTGGCCGTTCGCATCGGCGAACTCGACCGCGCTGCCGCCGCCCGCAAGCAGGATCTGATGGCGCGAGAAGCTCGCGCCGACCGCGCTGCGCAGCGCCAGCGGGGCGGCCAACGCCCGCGCGCGCAGCAGCGCGGCGTCGCCGTTCAGGTCGGCGACGGTGCCGCCGAGGCCGGCCCGCGCCGCCGCGGCGCCGCACAGCAGCGCGAGTGCAACGCTACTGCGCAACGCCATGGACAACTGAAATGGAAATGACATCGAGGGTTCCGGCGAGTTGATTTCCGTTCGCGGATTATTGGCCGACATTTCGCAATCCCCGGCGACCCGAAGCCAGGCGCGATACAAATACCGGGCAAAAACACGGGCCAGGCAACCAACTGTTGGGTGCGAGCATTGGCCAATCCTGAGTCGGTACGCGATCCGGCCGTGCGATCAGGCCCACAGGCTCGGGTCGCAGTGGATCAGATCCAGCGGATGGCGCCGGCCGGCGAGGTAGTCCGAGACGCAGCGCAGCACCAGCGGGCTGCGGTGCCGGGCACGGCTGGCGCGCAGCTCGCCCTCATCCATCCAGAGCGTGCGCACGATGCCGTGGTCCAGCGGTCGCCGCGGGTCGGCGGCGCCGAGTTCGCCGCAGAACGCGAAGCGCAGGTAGGTCAGGCCCGGGTCCGCGGCACCGCCATCCGCATCCGCAGCGCCGGGCCGCGCCAGGTACACGCCGACCAGCGCGGTCGGCTTGAACGCATGGCTGGTCTCCTCCAGCGTCTCGCGCACGCAGGCCTGGGCCGGCGACTCGCCGGGCTCGAGATGCCCGGCCGGGTTGTTCAGCCGCAGGCCGCCCTGCGTCTGCTCCTCGACCAGCAGGAATCGGCCGTCCTGCTCGATCACCGCTGCCACCGTGACCCTAGGTGCCCATCGTTGGTCCATGACGGATTATTGCAAGGCGGTGCCAGCCCCCGGCGGCGCAGCGGCCGGCCGAACGCCTCGCAAACTAGGGTAAGCTCGGGGGCCGTTCGCGTTCGGGTTTGCGATCGCGGGTCAAAAGTGAACGGCGCGCCCTGCGCCGTTCCCATCGAATCAGAAGAGGAGACCGCCCCATGCAGATAGGCGTGCCTGCCGAGACCGTGGCCGGCGAAACCCGCGTTGCGGTCACGCCCGAGACGGCGAAAAAGCTCGTGACGCAGGGCCATGCGGTCTGTGTCCAGTCCGGGGCCGGGGTGGCTGCCAGCGCGGTCGACGAGGCCTATGCGGCGGCCGGCGCGCAAATCGTCGACGCCGCCACCGCGTTCGGCTGTGAACTGGTGCTCAAGGTGCGCAGCCCATGGGGCAACGAACTCTCCGCGATGCGCCCCGGCGCCGCCGTGGTCGGCATGCTCAACCCGTTCGATGCGGAAGGGTTGCAGGCGCTGGCGGCTGCCAAGCTCACCGGTTTCGCGCTCGAGGCCGCGCCGCGCACCACGCGGGCGCAGAGCATGGACGTGCTCTCCTCGCAGGCGAACGTCGCCGGCTACAAGGCGGTGATCATGGCCGCCGACGGCTACCAGCGGCTGCTGCCGATGCTGATGACCGCGGCCGGCACGATCAAGGCCGCGCGCGTCGTGATCCTGGGCGTCGGCGTCGCCGGGCTGCAGGCGATCGCGACCGCCAAGCGCCTCGGCGCGGTGATCGAGGCCAGTGACGTGCGCCCGAGCGTGAAGGAGCAGGTCGAGTCGCTCGGCGCCAAGTTCATCGACGTGCCGTACGAGACCCAGGAAGAAAAGGACGCGGCCGAGGGCGTCGGCGGCTACGCGCGCCCGATGCCGGCGAGCTGGCTCGCGCGCCAGCAGGCCGAGGTCGCGAAACGCGTCGCGCAGGCCGACATCGTGATCAGCACCGCGCTGATCCCGGGCCGGCCCGCGCCGGTGCTGATCACCGAGGAGATGGTCCGCTCCATGAAGCCCGGCTCGGTGATCGTCGACATCGCCGCCGGCAAGGGCCCGGGCGGCGGCGGCAACTGCCCGCTGACCGAGGCCGACCGCACCGTGGTCAAGCACGGCGTGACGCTGGTCGGCGAAACCAACCTGCCGGCGCTGGTCGCCGCCGACGCGTCCGCGCTGTACGCGCGCAACGTGCTCGACTTCCTCAAGCTCGTCCTGCCCAAGGAGGGCGGGCTCAAGGTCGACCTGGAAGATGACATCGTCGCCGCCTGCCTGGTGACCCAGAACGGCGAAGTGCGCCGCAAGTAGCCGCCGAACCCCGAGAACCCACCGGAGAGCCGCCGCATGGATGCCGTATCCCCCGTCGTCATCAACCTGATCATCTTCGTGCTCGCGATCTACGTGGGCTACCACGTGGTCTGGACCGTCACGCCCGCGCTGCACACGCCGCTGATGGCGGTGACGAACGCGATCTCGGCGATCGTCGTCGTCGGCGCGATGCTCGCCGCGGCACTCACCGTCGGTGGCCTGGGCAAGACCATGGGGGTGCTGGCGGTCGCGCTGGCCTCGGTCAACATCTTCGGCGGCTTCCTGGTGACGCGGCGCATGCTCGAGATGTTCAAGAAGAAAGAGAAGAAGCCGGCCGCCGGCGCGGACAAGGGGAATGCAGCATGAGCATGAACCTCGTCACGCTGCTGTACCTGGTGGCGTCGGTCTGCTTCATCCAGGCCTTGAAGGGGCTGTCGCACCCGACGACGTCGATCCGCGGCAACCTGTTCGGCATGGTCGGCATGGCGATCGCGGTGCTGACCACGGCCGCGCTGATCGCCGAGCAGGCGGGCAGCGTGCTGGGCCTGGGCTGGGTCGTGCTCGGCATGGTGGTCGGCGGCGGCTATGGCGCCTACCGCGCCAAGACCGTCGAGATGACGCAGATGCCCGAGCTGGTCGCGTTCTTCCACAGCATGATCGGCCTGGCCGCGGTGTTCATCGCGGTCGCGGCGGTGGCCGAGCCGGCGGCGCTGGTGCACGAGGTCGGCGCGGGCGGGACCATTCCCACCGGCAACCGGCTCGAGCTGGTCCTCGGCGCGGCGATCGGCGCGATCACCTTCTCGGGCTCGGTGATCGCGTTCGGCAAACTCGCCGGTCGCTACAAGTTCCGCCTGTTCAAGGGCGCGCCGGTGGTGTTCAAGGGCCAGCACAT
>JAFECV010000118.1 GCA_018241985.1 Pseudomonadota bacterium
GGGGCTCGCATGATGCGCGACCATGCGCCAGCCCTGCGCGTAGCGGTGGTAGACGTTGCAGGCGATCACATGCGCCTGCGCCGGCCCTTCGTCCGTCATCACGTCGATGCGCTCGATCACGCTATGCACCGCGCTGGCCAGCGCGCGCACGCGGTGCACCCGCTCGGGCCGCACCGGCAGGCCGCCGCTCGCCAGCAGCGACTCGAAGCCGGCGCGGATCGCCGCGGCGCCGACCAGCCGGCGCCCGCCGGGGTGCACGCAGACGATCTCGTCCTCGTCCGCCCAGCAGGCCATCAGCCGGTCGAGGTCGCCCGCCTGCAGCGCTTCGTAGAACGCGAGTTCGGTGTCGTCGGCCGAGCCGCCGACGGTGGCGGCCTGGAGTCTGGCTTTGGGCATGGTCGTTCCCCTGGGCATTTTGCGAACCGGGATCTGCCGACGCCGGAACGCGCTCTCGGTTTTGCGTGGGCAGACCCCGGCCATTCTGCCGTTGAATCCGGCCGCGGGCATCCCATCTATGATGGCGGCATCTCGCGCCGTCCAACCCTGCACGCCAAAGGATCCCATGAAACGCTGGTTGCTCATCCTCGTCACCATCATCGCCGTCACCGGCCTGTCCGGCTGCGGCTACAACGATTTCCAGCGGCTCGATGAGCAGACCAAGTCCGCGTGGAGCGAAGTGCTGAACCAGTACCAGCGGCGCGCCGACCTGGTGCCGAACATCGTCGCCACCGTGAAGGGCGAGACCCAGTTCGAGCAGGACACGCTGACCAAGGTGATCGAAGCGCGCGCGAAGGCGACCTCGATCCAGGTCACGCCCGAGACGCTGAACGACCCGGCCGCGTTCGCGAAGTTCCAGGCTGCGCAGGGCGAGCTCGGCAGCGCGCTGAGCCGGCTGATGGTGACGGTGGAACGCTACCCGGACCTGAAGTCGAACCAGGCGTTCTCGGACCTGCGCGTGCAGCTCGAAGGGACCGAGAACCGCATCACCGTCGCGCGCAACCGCTATATCCAGAGCGTGCAGCAGTACAACGTGCTGGTGCGCAGCTTTCCGACGAACCTGACCGCGATGGTGTTCCACTACCAGGCCAAGCCGAACTTCACGGTGCAGGACGAGGCTCAGATCTCGACACCGCCAACCGTCGATTTCAACAAGAAATGAGGCCAGAAAGTGGCCAAAGCCCTGACGGCACGCTGCGCGACTGCTCTGCTATTCATAGCACTGTGGCTGTTCGGCGCGGCCGTGTGGGCGCAGCCGCTGCAGCCGGTACCGGCGCTGACCTCGCACGTGATCGACAGCACCGGCACGCTGACCGCCGCGCAGCAGCAGGCGCTGAACGTCAAGCTCGCGCAGTTCGAGCAGACCAAGGGGTCGCAACTGGTGGTGCTGATCGTGCCCACGACCGCGCCCGAGGACATCGCGAGCTACGCGAACCGGGTCGGCAACGAGTGGAAGATCGGTCGCAAGGGGGTCGGTGACGGCCTGCTGCTGATCGTCGCGAAGAACGATCACAAGATACGCATCGAGGTCGCGAAGACGCTGGAAGGCGCGGTGCCCGATCTCGCCGCCTACCGGATCATCGACGAGGTGATCACGCCGGCGTTCAAGCGCGGCGACTTCGCGGGCGGCCTGGACGCCGGCGTCGACCGCCTGATCGGGCTGATCAACGGGGAGCCGCTGCCGGCGCCCGCGCAAGCACGGACACAGGGGCAGGCCCAGCCGACCGGCCATGGCGGCGGCGTGCCGTGGACCGACCTCATCATCTTCCTGTTCTTCGCGCTGCCGCTGGCCGGCTCCGTCATGCGCCGCCTGTTCGGGCGCAACCTGGGCGCGCTGCTGACCGGCGGCGGAGTCGGCCTGGTCGCGCTGCTGCTGACCTCCAGCCTGGTGATCGCCGGCATCGCCGCGCTGCTGGCGTTGCTGTTCGTGCTGCTGTCGGGGCTGGCGTCCGCATTCGGACCGCGCGGCGGCGGATTCGGAGGCTATGGCGGGTTCGGTGGCGGCGGCTTTGGCGGCGGCTTCGGAGGCGGAGGCGGCGGCTTCAGTTCGGGCGGCGGCGGCGATTTCGGCGGCGGCGGCGCCAGCGGAAGCTGGTAAGGCCCGGGGGGCGCGATGATGGCGGGCAGGATCGGGCGATTTTTCAGGCACCTTTGGTTCGACGAAACCCATGCGCGCCGTGCGGTGCCGCCGGCGATGGCCGAGCGCCTGAAAGGGCGCGTGGCGGCGAGCGAGCAGCGCCACAGCGGCCAGATCCGGATCTGCGTCGAGGCCGGCCTGCCGCTGCACCTGCTGTGGCGTGACCACACGACGCGCGCGCTGACCCATGCACGCGCGCTGGCGGTGTTCAGCGAGTTGCGGGTCTGGGACACCGAGCACGACAACGGCGTGCTGATCTACCTGCTGCTGGCCGAGCGCGCGATCGAAATCGTCGCGGACCGCGGCCTCGCGCGGCATGTCGCGCCGCAGACCTGGCATGAACTGATCCAGCGCATGGGCGGCGCGCTGCGCAAGGGCCGGTTCGAAGACGGGCTGACGCAGGCGCTCGGGGAGGTTTCCGCGTTGCTGGTCGCGTATTTCCCCCGCGTGCCGGGGCAGCCGCAGCCCAACGAGTTGCCCGACGCGCCGGTGCTGCGCTGAACCCTGCGCGCTCGCGCGCTCAACCTGAAGCTGGTCCGACGCCGAGCAGCCGCTGATTCACCGAATGCACCGCGTCGAGTTCCTGCTGCAGCGCGCGACTGAGCTGCGCGAAGGTGCGCAGCTTCCGGCTGGTCTCGCGCAACCGGTCCGACACGCGCCGGGAGATGGTCAGCAGCAGGCGCGCCGCCACGTCGGGGCATTCGTCGATCATGCGCAGCAGGGCATCGCGGGTCAGTACCGCCACCGCCAGGTCGGTCGCGGCGATGCAGGTGGCGGAACGCGGCGAGCCGTCGAGCAGGCCCATCTCGCCGATCAGGCTGCCCGGGCCCATGATCGAGACCACCATGGGCTCGTCGTTCGATGCGACCTCGTACTCGACCGTGACCTCGCCCTCGAGCACCAGCATCATCGCGTCGACCTGCGTCGACTCGCCCTGCTGGATGAAGACCGTGCCGCGGCGCAGCCGCTTCGGATGCATGAAGCCGACCACCTCGCGCGCGTCGGCCAGGCTGAGTTCGACCAGGCCGTCCGGCGCGACCAGCAGCTGCGCCGCCGTTTCCCGGGCGGATTCGCCGCGCATCGCCAGATCGAGCATCATATGCAACGAATTGTAGGCAGTGGGCCCCGCCCCTCGCGACACGCGCTGCGCGCCGGCGTGAAAAAAGCCCGGATCGCGGGCACGAACCGGGCTGTTGTGGGACCTTGGCCAGCTGCTATTTCTTCTGCCGGTACTTGCGCAGCGCCGCGATCTCGGCGGCGATCACGTAGAGCTCGGACTGGGCCTTCGCGATGTCGATTTCGTCTTTCGCGTTCTTCAGCGCTTCCTCGGCCGCCAGGCGCGCCGCATTGGCCTTCTGGTCGTCCAGGTCCTTGCCGCGGATCGCGGTGTCCGACAGCACGGTCACGCAGTTCGGCTGCACTTCGAGGATGCCGCCGGCGACGAAGACGAATTCCTCGCTGCCGTCGGGTTTCTCGATGCGCACCGAGCCCGCCTTGATGCGGGTGATCAGCGGCGTGTGGCGCGGGAAGATGCCCAGTTCGCCGGCCTCGCCGGGCAGTGCGACGAAGCGCGCCTCGCCGGCGAAGATCGACTCCTCGGCGCTGACGACATCGACGTGGATCGTGTTCATCGGGCTTACCCCTGGATCTTCTTCGCCTTCTCGAAGGCCTCGTCGATCGTGCCGACCATGTAGAACGCCTGCTCGGGCATGTGATCGCATTCGCCGGCGACGATCATCTTGAAGCCGCGGATGGTCTCGGCCAGCGGCACGTACTTGCCCGGCGAGCCGGTGAACACCTCGGCCACGTGGAACGGCTGCGACAGGAAGCGCTGGATCTTTCGCGCGCGCGCGACCGCGAGCTTGTCTTCAGGGGCCAGGTCGTCCATGCCCATGATCGCGATGATGTCGCGCAGCTCGCGGTAGCGCTGCAGCGTGCCCTGCACCGCGCGCGCGGTGCCGTAGTGGTCCTGGCCGACCACCAGCGGATCGAGCTGGCGGCTGGTCGAATCGAGCGGATCCACCGCCGGGTAGATGCCCAGCGCCGCGATGTCGCGCGACAGCACCACGGTCGAGTCGAGGTGCGCGAAGGTGGTCGCGGGCGACGGGTCGGTCAGGTCGTCCGCCGGCACGTACACGGCCTGGATCGACGTGATCGAGCCGACCTTCGTCGACGTGATGCGCTCCTGCAGGCGGCCCATTTCCTCGGCCAGCGTCGGCTGGTAGCCCACCGCGGACGGCATGCGGCCCAGCAGCGCGGACACTTCCGTGCCGGCCAGCGTGTAGCGGTAGATGTTGTCGACGAAGAACAGCACGTCGCGGCCTTCGTCGCGGAACGATTCGGCCATCGTGAGGCCCGTCAGCGCGACGCGCAGGCGGTTGCCCGGCGGCTCGTTCATCTGGCCGTACACCATCGCGACCTTCGACTCGCCGAGGTTGTCCTCGACGACGACCTTCGACTCCATCATCTCGTGATAGAAGTCGTTGCCCTCGCGGGTGCGCTCGCCGACGCCGGCGAACACCGACAGGCCCGAGTGCGCCTTCGCGATGTTGTTGATCAGCTCCATCATGTTCACGGTCTTGCCGACGCCGGCGCCGCCGAACAGGCCGACCTTGCCGCCCTTGGCGAACGGGCAGATCAGGTCGATCACCTTGATGCCGGTCTCGAGCAGTTCCTGCGACGGCGACAGTTCGTCATAGGCCGGCGCCTTGCGGTGGATCGACGCGGTGAGCTGCTGGTCGATCGGGCCGCGCTCGTCGATCGGGTTGCCGAGCACGTCCATGATGCGGCCGAGCGTCGCCTTGCCGACCGGCACCGTGATCGGCTTGCCGGTGTTCTGCACCATCATGCCGCGGCGCAGGCCGTCCGACGAGCCGAGCGCGATCGTGCGCACCACGCCGTCGCCGAGCTGCTGCTGCACCTCGAGCGTCAGCGCCGAGCCTTCCATCTTCAGCGCGTCGTAGATGTTGGGCATCTGGCTGCGCGGGAATTCCACGTCCACCACGGCGCCGATGCATTGAACGATTTTTCCTTCAACCTGAGCCATGCTCCGCTCCAAAAAGATTAACTTCCCGTCAGACCGCCGCGGCACCGGCGACGATTTCCGACAATTCCTTCGTGATCGCCGCCTGGCGCGTCTTGTTGTAGACCAGCTTGAGCTCGTTGATCACGTTGCCGGCGTTGTCGGTCGCCGCCTTCATCGCGACCATGCGCGCCGCATGCTCGGACGCGGTGTTCTCCGCGACCGCCTGGTACACCAGCGCTTCCACGTAGCGCACCAGCAGCTCGTCGATCACGGTCTGCGCGTCCGGCTCGTAGATGTAGTCCCAGCCGTGCGTGGTGCCGCTCGCGGCCTCGCTCGCATCCGACTGGGCCTTGAGGTCGACGCTGGACAGCGGCAGCAGGCGCTCGATCACCGGGTCCTGCTTCATCGTGCTGACGAAGCGGTTGTACCCGAGGTAGACCGCCGACAGCTCGCCGGCCGCGTAGGCGTCGAGCAGCACCTTGATCGGGCCGATGATCCGGTCCAGGTGCGGCTTGTCGCCGAGCTGCGTGACCTGCGAGACCACGCGCGCGCCGACCCGGGTCAGGAACCCGAGACCCTTGCTGCCGATCGCGACCGACTGCAGCGACTTGCCCCCAGCCTGCTCATCGCGCAGCTGGGCGGTCAGCGCGCGGAACAGATTGGTGTTCAGCGCGCCGCACAGGCCCTTGTCGGTCGACACCAGGATGAAGCCGACCGCGCCGGCGTTCGCGTTGATCCGCATGAACGGATGCACGTATTCGGGGTGCGCCTGGCCGAGGTTCGCCGCGATGTTGCGGACCTTCTCGCTGTAGGGGCGCGCCGAGCGCATGCGATCCTGCGCCCTGCGCATCTTGGACACGGAAATCATTTCCATGGCCTTGGTGATCTTCTTGGTGTTCTCCACCGATTTGATCTTGGTGCGTAGTTCCTTGCCTGCTGCCATCTCAACCTCCCGCCGATGCGGCCTGGCACAGCCAGCTTTGCGGCGGCTGCTCGGGCCTACGACGATGCAAAGTACGCATGGTCACGCGAACGACTTCTTGAATTCGACGGTGGCGGCCTTGAGCTCGGCTTCCGCGTCCTGGTCCATTGCGCGGCTGGTTTCCAGCTTGGACAGCAGGCCCGCGTGCTTGTCCTTCAGGTACGCGTGCAGGCCCGCCTCGAACGGCAGCACCTTCTTCACCTCGATGTCGTCGAGGAAGCCGCCGTTGACCGCGTACAGCGACGCGGCCATCAGACTGATCGGCAGCGGGCTGTACTGGTTCTGCTTGAGCAGCTCGGTCACGCGCGCGCCGCGGTCCAGCTGCTTGCGGGTGGCCTCGTCCAGGTCGGAGGCGAACTGCGCGAACGCGGCCAGTTCGCGGTACTGCGCGAGGTCGGTGCGAACGCCGCCCGACAGCCCCTTGATCAGCTTGGTCTGCGCCGCGCTGCCGACGCGCGACACCGAGATGCCGGCGTTGATCGCGGGACGGATGCCGGCATTGAACAGATTGGTTTCCAGGAAGATCTGGCCGTCGGTGATCGAGATCACGTTGGTCGGCACGAACGCCGACACGTCGCCGGCCTGCGTCTCGATGATCGGCAGCGCGGTCAGCGAGCCGGTCTTGCCCTTGACCTCGCCCTTGGTGAAGTCCTCGACGTACTTGGCGTTGACCCGGGCCGCGCGTTCGAGCAGGCGGCTGTGCAGGTAGAACACG